>CADEEU010000053.1:1026-12091 GCA_902826385.1 uncultured Acidobacteriota bacterium
TAGCCGGCAGAAGGTACATGTTGAGGAGTTGCTCAGAGTGCCGCTGCCTCTCCCGAACGAGATGCCGGATCCTGCCGTTTCGCAGGGCATTGTCAACAAGATCGCCAATATCATTGGTAAGGTGACCTCTCAAGCTTCTAACTTCTTCGGAGATCGAGAAGGGATTATTGAGGAGGCGTCGGATGCGATTGACGCACTGCTCTATGAGTACTTCGATGTTCAGCCCAATGAACGCACTCTGATTGAAGATACGCTTCGAATTTTCGCGCCCAGTATGAGGCCATCTAGAAATCGCCCGTCAATACCAACTATCGAACCAAGTAAAGAGAGCGAGAGGGCAGATTACATTTCAAGGCTTTGCTCGACATTAAACACATGGTCATTGGGAAGCAACTATGAAGTCAGGGGAGAAGCATTTGCCTCAACAAAATTAGGGATCGGTATCGTTGTTTTGCAAAAGGCCTCGAAGCAATCACCGGCCTCCGAATTTAGCGAGGATTTCGGCGACCTGCTTGTTTCACTTAAGCGAATTAGCGAAGCTGTGTCACGAAAAGTTGGAGTTTTCGAGTTGATGCGCGGAGCCACTGTATTTGATGAGGATCGATGCTACATCGTCAAACCTCTCGCGCGTCGATACTGGACTGAAACTGCGGCCCTAAATAACGCTGACGAAATAGCCGGCTCAATTCTTACTTATTCGGGAGTCGCGACTGCATGACCCGTGTATTTGGATCGCCGAAGAAATGGGCCGATCTTATCGACCCTATGGTCCCCACCATCTTGTACCTAGTCCTTGACTGTTGGACGCAAATGCCAGTGCCTGACGACACAGATCACGAAGATGATATAACTGTTCGGCTCTGTAAGATTCTGCGACAGAATCGAACCGCCCGCGACCTTCCTTTTCAAATTGATCCGCAAATGGTTGAGTTGGAACCTGAAGAAGGAAACCAGACCGGTAGGATGGATATTACATTCCGTCCTTTAGTCGCGCGTGAGGACATCTATTTCTGTCTTGAAGGCAAGCTGCTCAATGTTATTCAGAACGGACGGCGCCGGTCGCTTGCTTCGGAATACGTTAAACAGGGAATGGTGCGCTTCATCTCAGGAAAGTATTCGAAAGCGGTTCTTCACGGTGGTATGGCGGGCTATGTCCGTGACGGCGATACGAAACACGCCATCTCACGCGTCGCTGTGAACATTAAAAAACAGGCTGCCGCCCTTGGCATGGAGTCTGACGGCGGATTAGCGTCATCCTCCGTGATCGAAAACGATGATCGCGTCCGGGAAACAAATCATAAGCGGAAGACCCATAGATTTCTAATCCATCACCTTTTTCTTCCTGTTCCAATTCTGTCCGAATGATTATTGTGAAGTTTTTGGAATTTCTCTACACATAGGTTAACGAGCTTTGTCTCATGGAGATGCCTTTGCTTTTGTGGTCAAGGGGTTATGACCTCCAGATGCTTGGCCAGCATTGACTCAAGCCCGAGTTCTTTTGCGGCCCTTGCGAGTTTAGCTTCAGTCGACTTTCTTTGAGCAAGGGATTCTCGTGCTGCTTTGATCGCGGTTCTTTCGCCTATTTTGGTGATGAATTTGAGTGCTTCAAGAACCGCCCTTTCTACAGTTACTATTCGATAGCCCTTTTCATCGATGATCTCTTTGTCGAGTCTGGTTTTCGTTCGAATGAGTTTATAGCCTTTTACTCTGGTTCTTTTTCCAGGAGGAACAACTACCCATATTTCACCCGGCACTTGCTCGGCAAGGTTGTAATGATAAAGCGCAGAAAGTCCGCCAATCGCCGAAGCCGGCCCAAACTTTGAGTACGCAACCTGAAATCCTACATCCCTATCCAGGTGAGCATTTGGATGAAGGTATATTCCGCGGCCGAGACGCACGAGATCCTTCGCGGCGACGAGTCGGGATATGTCTTGTTGACTGATGCCCATCGCTTTGCCCTGAGCCAGCGTAAAGACCCCGAGTTTTTTTATCTTTGGCTCCTGTTGTCTATCCATCATTCCGAGAATGCGGTGAAAAGTGACATTTGTCAATAGAAACTGTCACATTACACCAATCGATATTATTTCTTCAGAAGGTTAAAAAAGCGGCGGGCAAGGAGCAGGAAAAGAAAGATATGATTATCGGATACCGTCGAGTATCAAGAAAGAGTCCATGCCGAATTTGCGGCAAGCCGGATTGGTGCAGTACTACCGTAGATCATGATATTTCCTTCTGCGCACGTTCTACGACAAATGCCGACAGGCTTAGCTGCGATGGGTGGGGAATCTACTATAACAATATAAAAAGACTATTCGATCCGAGCAGTACCTTCTCCGCAAAAATTCAATCGTACTCAATACAAACTCCGATAGCCCCGATCGAACATAGACATAGGATCTATAAGAAACTCATCCAGCTTTCGCCGCTGTCTAAGTGCAATGAGTTAGTTTCTAAAAGCGAATGGATAAGAGGCGCGCAAATTTGCGAGTTGGACAATCATGGCAAATTCCCTAAAACAGTTATCGAACGACATCGGCTCGTGGAATCGATCATCGAATCATCTATAAGAGACGACGGCGTTTTCCCTACATTCGAAGGTGTTCCCGGATTCTGGCGAGGATCTAATGGAAGCCACCGACTAGGCAGTGATTTTGACTTTGTTGAGGATCTGATTCTGATACCGTTCAATGACCCAAACGGCTTAATACAAGCCTGCCAGATCAGATGCGTGAGCGATACGTTAATCTGGTCAGGAAGGTATCTATGGCTATCGTCAATTCGGCAGACCGACGGATGTAGCCCCGGAACTCCGCTTCATCATGAAGGTGCTTTGCGATTTAAAGGGAGGTCCATCGGGACTGTGCTGGTTACTGAAGGTGCCCTGAAAGCCGCTACGGTTCAGACTTTTCTGCCGGATCGATATGTCGTCGGAAACAGCGGTGTAGCAACCTCTCCCCGAGAGATCATCAAGACTGCTCGAAAGAAGAACTTGGAGATAGCGTTCGACGCCGACTGCTTTACTAATCCGCATGTCGCGAGGTCTCTAGCGTCACTCATCGCTTTACGAACGCGAGAGCAGGAGTTCTTATCATACGACCACCCAACAAGAATTATTACGTGGGACAAACGGTTCAAGGGGATCGACGATGCACTGATCGCTGGAGTGACTCTCAAATATCTAGATGTCTCGGAGTGGTTGAAGTCGCTGACGCCCGACTGCTTTGAAATGGCAAGGCATCAACTCGCAGGAACCTCTCTATAAAAATGGGCGGCTGGCAGTTCGCGTCATGTGCGAGCCAACTGTTTCTAAAGACCTACTTACAGGCCTCATTGAGCGAGTCGCCAAAATCGCAGACGGCGTGCCGCCGATCTAGAATAAGGAACTCATCGAACTTTGCAAGGAGCATGGATTTGACTCTACTCGCCATCGGTCTCGAAGCTGACCAACTAGTTCGACCAGAAGTGCTTCAGCAACCGCCACCCGATCGCGAAGATTGCTGAGTAAAGAGCCGCGGGCAGACAAAATAAACCGAAAGCTGCTATAAAATTGCCAGCGTCGTGTTTGGGAAGCGTAACTATTGAGTCCAAAATGAAAAACGGAATGCCGTACACGATATAGACAATCCCGTCCCCGAGTCCAGTTGACAGGGCTATCAAGAGAAACAGGGCTTGAACGGCAAGTGCATATAGAAAAACCTTCAGTAGGTCTCTCATAATTATCTTGGCGGTACTCCGAGTATTTGCCGCTTAACGTCGAGCTGAGGAAGACTCGCCGTAGAATTGATTTTATCGACGCCAGGAATTCCCGTATCCCCCTCGATGTCCGAGAGATTCGGATACTCAGTGGTTACCTCAGCAAATCTCCTTATTATATCGAACCAGGACATGTTCTATTCCTGACCCTCGCACCCACAGTCTGAGGCAGAGAATTTCTTCATCTCTGTCCAAGTCGCATGAGCCATACGAAGAACTTTGGGGACATCAGATGATGTCTTGTCGTAGGTATGCGTTCCAAAATCGAAGATCGAGCCATATCGATAACCGAACGGGCCGTGTCCCTCTGCCGAGTCGCCCCCCCCCGTGGCTATACGTATCTTGGAAGTAATGTAGGTACCGTTCGAAGAGCAAATTGTTTTTCGAGGGCTTGGTGGCTGCATGCCAAAGTAAGGTCGACCCCTTTCCGGGGACGGCTCCCGCATGGAGGGCATGATAAGTCGTGTTCTGACCTACACGATCTCTTCCCGGCAAACTGTATTCCAGTTCGTCAGTTATTTGGTCACCAAGTGCTATTTGCCGAGCCTCTGACGCATCGAAACAGCCAACACGTTCTGCGAGAAAGTAGGTAAGGTAGTAGTGCACATCGATCTCGTACATTCCCAACTGATCAAGCTTGTTAGCCGGAGCGTTACTGACGAACCCGTATAGGTTTACGCCGCCGGTTTCTTCAACAGGATCGCGACTGATCCAGCGGCCGGTCTGCGAGTTGTAGAAACGATGACCGTAGTAGATAAGACTCGTCTCCGAATCGGTGTACTTCGTGCTGAAGCGGAACGGACTGACCGATGAGGAGTTGCCATTCTCCTGCAGCGTGTTGCCGAACGGATCGTAATCGTAAGCTGCCACAACAGTGCCATCCGCAGCTTTCACTAAGGTCCCGACATTTCCATTGCCGTCGTACCCGACCTGATGCACGCCTGTTGCGTCGGAGATCAGAAGCAATCCGCCGACACCTCCAGCACCTTGCAATGTACCGCTGAGATCTTCGCCCCAGACATAGTTTTTTACGAGAGCATTTGAATCATCGAGCTCAGCGATCAAATTCCAGCCGTCATAGACAAACTTTGTAATTGATTGCAGGTCGTACGCCGCTGTTCCGCTGTTCCAAACGTAAGAGTTCTTCTGTATCCGCCGCCCCAGGTAATCGTATACAAACTCGAGCTTCTTCTTTGCAGCCGCCGGAACGCTTGGCAATGCGGTCATGCTCGTCAGGCGATTTTCAGCATCCCAGGTGTATTGCCAACGACCGTCGGTCAAAAGGTTACCGTCCAAATCGTAGCCAAAAGCCTCCGACGCTGAAGGAAGGAAAACGCTGCCGTCCTTTTGCTCGACCGCATCCTCACCGTTCGGCCCGGCGTTTTGCTTCACCCCGATGACGCTGACCGGCGAGGAAATCGGTGCCGTCGAATTATCAAATGCGATTGTAGTTTGGAAGTAGTCACCCTTGCGATAAGTTGCCTGGTCGTTGACGGTCACCGTCGCGCTCGCGTCTGACGTTCCGATCACGTCAACCGCGCCGGGCACGCTTCGCTGGCCGTACTGGTTCAACGCGTTGGTCGCGTAACCGGACGCTCGCAGATTCCCGCCCGCAGCATCACCACCGCTCTTCGCGTTATCTCGGTTTCCGATATTGTCGTAGCCAAACTCAAACTGCTGTCCGGCGACAGGGGAATTATCGCTCCAGAATTTCTTGCCGCCTTCGAGCTCGCCGCGATCATTATAGTTGTAGCTCCAGTACGAATTATCTTCGCGCGTGACGCGTGTGCGTTGATTTAGGTTGTTATACGTATAGGCGTAGATGATCGGACCTCCGCTGGCGGGCGTGTTCGTCACGGACTGAATACGGCCAAGTGCATCGTACGACCGTGCAACGCTCGTCCCGCCCGTGTATGAGGTGCCGTTCAGGAGCCCGTTCGTTGCATGGTATGAGTAAGTCGCAGTCTGCATACCGCTGGTCACTGTTTCGAGGCGTGAACTTGTATCATACGTGTAGCCCTGATTTACCAGCGAGGTCGCTCCGGCAAGTGCCTGCAGACCTCCACGCCGCAAAAAGCCGTCATATCCTATAGAAACGCTTATTCCACCAAGAATTCCACCCACGATCGAATCGCCGGCGAGTTCGTCCTTAGCGTTGTACACCACTGTGTGAGCACCGGCCGCGTCGGTCACCGATGAGGTTCGACCCCTGCGGTCGTAACCCATGGCCACATCCGGCGTCGCATCCGAGTAATCGATCAATGTTACTTCTCCAGTGTTCGGGTCGTAAGCGTAAATACATTCGACTGGACTGCCAGCGTTTGAACGTGCCCACGCTCGCTTGAGCAAACGATTTCCGGCATCGTATGCAAAGACCGTCTGGCGCCCAAGCGCATCTTCCTTCCTGTTCAGCAATCCGCTCGATTCATGATAGATCCATTTTGTAACATCGACCGTGCCCGCCGACGCACTGGGGAAATTGGCAAGCTGCCAGCCCTTGCCGCTGCGGTAAGTGTGCAGTTCGGTCTTCTGCCCATAGGAATCGTAGACGTATTCCATCGGATACGTTGCGTCGCCCCAGGTTCGAAGCATTTCGCCCCGAAGGCTGTACTCGAAATAGACTTGTTTGGCGGCGGAGTCGGTCCGGGATCTCAAGCGGCCCGCGTTGCGGTGGGTCGCAGGGTAGTACGTGAAACTCGAGCTAATATTGCCATGCGTTTGCGACGTTACACGTCCAGTGACGGCATCGTAAGCGATCGTGACCGTTCCACTCTTCGGAGAGATGATCGTGTTCTGCCGCCCGAGCGAATCGTAGGAATAGGTCGTCGCGGATTCAGGGGTATTTGGTGTTCCGGACTGAATGAGTCCGTTTACAAATATCGCAACCGAGTCGGTGGCGGAATCCGGAGTGTTTGTCGTTTGGGTCCGCCTCTTGGTAAAGCGGTCGATCGACTGGGGTCGTGCTGGTCGCCTGTCCCGCTTCGTCGACATTGATCGTCTCCTGTGAGAATTGTGAATCCGACGGAAAGGTCAGTCGCACCTTCTCTGACTTGCTTGTAGGTGTCGCGTCGTTGTTGACGAGATAGCGTCGCGACGTCACGACGCGGAACCAGTCTGAACCATTCTTCTCGTAAACGGATTCGCGCTCCGCCACGCGGTCAGTCGAACTAATCGCCAGTGATCCGTTTGAATCGACATCCATACCCTCGCGAATCTCATTGCCGAGTTCATCATACTCATAACGAAAGTCCGCAACCGTACGAATCGAACCGGCGTACAGCGTTTTTGCTTGGAGCTGACCCTTAACGTTATAGGAAAAAGACTGGATGATATTTGTACCTGCGACGAATCCCGGTGTTTCGATCTTGACGACCTGATCGGCCCAATCCGAGGTCGTCTTCGTCCAGCGCGGTGAGGCGGCGCCTGCATCTCCGACGAACTCGTGCGAGTATCTGGTGCCGTCGGCGTTCACTCCGTAATCGTATGTGCGTGTGACCGTCGCTGTGCCAGTTGTGGTCTTCGCCTGTCCGTCCGGATAGTTTTCGGTTACACGGTAAGCACCGCCTGGGGAGGTTACTTTCTGAATACGGCCGCCACTCGTGTAGTCGTAAAGCGTCGAGAGTCCCGCTTCGTCCGTCTCTTTCTTGATTCTTCCAGCGACATCATAGCCGCGTGTCTTCGTAAGCGTGAGCGAGCCAGCCGCGGTTGTCTCGCTCACAGTGCGATCCATCGCATCATACCCGTAGGTCGTGACGATATCGACCTGCGCCGGAAAACCGCCACCAGCCACGACGCCAACCTTCGTCCTAGTCTGTGTCCGACCTAATCCGTCGTATGTAAACGTTGTCCGGACGCCCGTCTCATCTGTCTGCGAGGTCAGCAGGTCGCCGTTCCAGAGCTGTGTCGAAATCGTCCCGTCGCTGCGACGCGTTTGAGTGAGATGAGACCTGTCGTCGTAATCCATCGCCGACCAGTTTACGCGTTCATAGTCGGTGCCGTTGAAGACAAAGATCTCGCTTAGGACTCCCTGACCCTTTTCATTTTGGACGGAAGTCTCCTTGGTTGTCTTGAAAGCCACACCGTTAGGCGAAGTTGTTGTTCCGTGAATAACGGTCATCCTCTGCGCAGAGCCGGTTGGATTCGGGGTAAACTGACGAAGCGCCGGATCGGCATTATCTACATAGTCGCCGCGTTCGTAGACGTAAGTGTCCCGTCGTCCGTCCGGATACTCGACAAGCGCGGTGCGTCCGGCAAGAAAATCTGAAGCCGTTGCATGGTACTTTATCGTCGCGGTGGCGACGCCGACGGTGCCCGACGAATAAACCGTCTCAACCTCCCGTACCGCCGGTTCGCCGTTGATCGGCGTCGAGGTTCTGTCGTACGTGGTCCGGCGAATCCGCGTGCCGTTGATCGTTTCATCGACGTGATCGAGTTGCAGGTTGAAAAGCGTAACCCGCAGCCCGTCATTATTTGTGTAGTAATAATACGTGGCGTGACTGTTCGCAGCGGTTGCCGTTTCGAACGGCTGATCCTTCCAGGGGCGCAGCACCAGCGAAAGCTTACCGAAGTTGTCGTAGAAATTCTTCTCCCAGGATCCGTCGGGCCGGTGCACGCTCAACAGCTTGCTATAGCTGCCGCCCTGGGCGGGATCGGTGTAGTACGCATACTCTGTTACGAGCGGCGCGATCTCGACCGCTGTTGCCTCGTTCTGCACTAGCGCGGATTGCGAAGCCGAATTGTCATACGGATACACGGTCTCTCGCGTTACTTCTTCTCCCCAAGGAAATGCGAAGAAAAAGCGTTCGATTTTCGACGCGGCCTGCTGAGTTGTTCCGTCGCGGACGACCGTTGTTTCGATTCTCGAATTTGCGGTCGGGTTCGCGATTAGCTTTGTTTCAACGCGCAGCCCACCATTTCTGGACAACGTCCATGCCCCGGTGGTTGCGTCAATTCTATATTCGCTGGATTCGGTTATCCCGTTTTGGATTTTCGAAATCTGTAGCCGACCCATCAGCGAACCGTCGGGGTTCTTGCCTCTCCAGACGGTGAAGGGTTGTCCGGAGACATTGTAGATTCCGTTGGCCTTGCTGCCGACATCGGTCGGACGGTAGAACCTTATTTCGTACTCCGAAGCGTTGATCATGACCACATCAGCCAGTGTTTGCGGAACCTTCACTTGGCGCAGGCTTGTGTCGGGGTTCCGTACCACGTCCACCTCGTTCGTTTTTCCCGGTGCGGAATATATCAAACTGGCCGGCGTGTACGTTTGTGCGCTAATGGAGTCCTGATGGAGCGAGATCTTCTCGGCCGATCGGCCGTCGCCAAGCAAACCTAAGCCGACGCTCCAAGCCACGCTGCCCAACCGCGCACCGTCACTCTCGCCAGCACCGAGCGAAGCACTCTTGCACTTGCGAAGCACTATCTTCCACGTGCCTTCTCCATCACCCTCACTCGGGCCGCCCTTGTTTATCTCGTTCGTTTTTTCACCGTTGATCTCAAGCTCGTAACCGGCTGGGACGCTGAAAATAATATGCGTCGAACAAACGTTGCTGGCCGTTTGCACCGTATATTCCTGATCTACATTTAGGAATGTGTCCGTCCAGTCTGAGCCGTCGTAGCTCGCCTGACCGCAGGTTGCCGGGGATGTAAATGCAGGACGCCCTGCGATCGTAACCGTCGTACCTCCATTGGCGCACATGGCCGTGGCGAACTGAACCCGCACGTTAGTGTCGCTGCCGCAGGAGGTACACGAACCCCCCTGAGCGAACATCTGTATGCAAAGCGACGCAATGTTCGCCGGGTTGTTGGTACGGGAACAAACCAAAGGTTGAAAAAGAAGTCGGTTTTTCATTGAACTTCTATGAATTGCGATGTGCATTCCGGACACATCAAGGGGTTTTACTACAACAAAGTAAAATTCATTCTGACAACGCCTCTAGTTAAGGCCCGCCTGTTTCCAGTGACGATCTGATCTTCGTACTCCAAAATTTCGGTCATTCGGTAGCGGATTTGATTGCCAATTTTCAAAGCCTTCAGATGCCGTGCCGGTTGTGAAAAACACCGTAGCGACTTTGCAATATTGATTTGGCAAACAGCCTCGCCAAAATGGAACTTCGATCGCCCCATATTCGCACGTAGTGCAGCCGAATTTGGAGAACCCGGATCACGTCGATAACGTGATCCCCATTTCCCGTTGGCGACTAGGCTTAGCTCAGGGCGAATCGAAATATGGTGACTTCTAGGCCGACGGCAAGATAAAAGCTTGTAAATTTCGCAAGTAGAGCACTACGAGTATTTCGTTTGTTTTCTTTAAGTGAAAAGGACAACCAACAAACGCGATTCCAGATCATCCTTCTGTAACCACTTATTTCAGCACGCTCTTACGACACGTTCTATCGGGTGAAGCAAGTGCCTTATCCTGCACAGTACGGCGTGGCAGGAGGTCAGAGGAAGACCGTTGTAACACGTAAGATCCGGAAAGCCATTGAGCACAGTGTCCCCTGAGACCGAGGATTTTGTTTACATTACAAAGGAAAAGCGCTTGAAGCACCGACGATACTGATCGCAGGAGCGACTCTCGAATACCTAAATGTATCAGAGTGGTTGACGTTGCTGACGCCTGACTGCTTTGAGGCGGCAAGGCATCAACTCGCAGGAATCTCTCTATAAAAATAGGCGGCTGGCAGTTCGCATCATGTGCGAGCCAACCGTTTCTAAAGACACACTTAAAAGCCTCATTGAACGAGTCGCCAAAATCGCAGACGGAGAACTGCCGATCTCGAATAGGGAACTGATCGAACTCTGCAAGGAAAATGGATTTGCGTCTACTGTCGATTCCCATATCTTCCATGAGGTAGCCGAGACCGCACTGAGCTCACTCATTCAGAAAAAATATGGACGCTACCTGCTTGCTGCGGCGGATCCGGTCGAGGCCGTTTCGACCATCTTACGACCCCTGCAGAAGCGACTACCAACGCAGACATGGCGAAGTGAAACCCAGATAACTTATCAGCAGTTTTCTACTCCTGCCGCAATCGCATACCTCGTTGCATATCTTCTCAATATTCAGCCCGGTGAGGCCGTTCTTGAACCATCCTGCGGAACTGGAAGTCTCGCTGTGTGGGCCGAAGCGGCGAGAGCAAGTGTAATTGCCAACGAGATCGACCCGAGACGGCGGTTGTTAGCTAATACCCTGGGATTTGAGGCGTATGGCTTTGATGGAGAATTCATCGATGATCTGCTACCGGAGCATTTTATTCCCGATATTGTTCTCGCCAATCCACCATTCTCATCAAGCGGAGGACGAGTCCAA
>CADEEU010000053.1:12101-13901 GCA_902826385.1 uncultured Acidobacteriota bacterium
AATGGTATCGAGTACGGTTTCCATCATATCGACTCAGCTTTGCGACGCCTTGAAAAGGGCGGACGATTCGCGGTTATTCTTGGCAAGAATGGCTCACCGAGATCCCATTATGGCCGGCGATTCTGGGACTATCTTCATCCGGAGATTCAATTGCGGGCCTTTATCGAACTGCCGGGAAAAGAGTTTTATCCCAGCGGCACAAGCGTAGAGACGACGCTGATCATTGGAACGAAGCCGATTCTTCTTCAGAATACTTCATCGGCTGAGATCAGGCGGGTTCCTCAAATCGTCGCTCGATCGGTCGAGCACGCTTTCGAGCAATCACTGGAGCTGAACATTCGTTTCTGATCCAAAGACAAAATAAATGTACTCAATCCAAGAACAGGGTTCGGAAGAATTTCCTGCGCCCACGATCGCTTTGGGTCAACCAATTTCGACGGTTGAACAAACAAAAAGCGATCCGGACATTCAGATCTATTCTCCAAGCTATGTTTCTGGCGGTGCACCACACCCTGGCGTGATCGTGGAACCGCCTGGACTCGCAAACGTCGAACCGCCGCCGATCCGTTATCGCCCGCGACTGCCAAAGTATCTTTCCGACACGGGAAAACTCTCCGCAATGCAATTGGAGCGGGTTATCGATGCGGGACAGACGCATGAGCAGCGTCTGCCTGACGGTGCACGGGCGGGCATCAGCATCGGCGACGGTACTGGCACGGGTAAGACAGCTTCACTCGCCGGAATAATTCTGGACAACTGGTTTCATGGAAGACGGCGGGCTGTTTGGTTTTCTGTTAAAGCCGACCTGATCGAAGCTGTCTCCGATGAGTTCAAAAGGCTTGAGCTAGTGCCTCCTATCAAACTAATAAACGACTTTCCAACCGATGAGGAAATCGACATCGAAGACGGCATTGTCTTTTGTACGTATCGCTCACTAATAGCCAGATCGAAAAAGGGTAACAAAAGGATCGATCAAATAACCCGTTGGCTTGGACCAACCGGAGTTGTGATCTTCGATGAAGGTCATAAAGCCAAATACGCATTTGCGGATGACCGCGGCAAATCGACGCAGACCGGAGCCGCTGTACTGGAAATCCAGAATCCCGAGAAGTTCCCGGATGTGAGAGTGGTGTATTCCTCGGCAACATCGGCGGGTGAGGTAAGACACCTTGCTTATATGTCGCGGCTTGGTTTGTGGGGCTCTGGAACCAACTTTCCGATAGGATTCGAGCAATTCGCTGAGGAGATCGAATCCGGCGGTGTCGGTGCTTTAGAAATGGTATGTCGGGATCTTAAGGCGATGGGTCGATACCTATGCGGAAACCTGAGTATGGGAACCGATCCAGAATCAGGCCTGTCGGTCGAATTCCGCGAGGTGATTCATATACTCACTCCTGCTCAGCGGAGAATGTATGACAACATGGCCCAAGGCTGGCAGGAAGTCTTTAGGAATATCCATCGAGCCCTAGATCTAACCAACTCAGGCAAAGCCACCCGAAGCAGCGCTGTCAATCAGTTTTGGGCCGAACATCAAAGGTGTTTTCGCAATCTCATCACTGCCTTCAAAGTTCCCACACTTATCCGCGAGATCGAGGAAGCTCTTAGCAGAAAAGAATCGATCGTCGTTTCGATAACGGGGACGGGCGAGAGCCAGACCAGAAAGCAGATAGAAAGGGCAGCAGACCAGGAAGAAGCGATAGATAGTCTTGATTTCAGCCCGAGAGAAACCCTAACAAGACTCGTGGCAAACTGCTTTCCAACCACCTGTTTTCAGGAAAGAACCAATCCTTACAGAGGAAC
>CADEEU010000054.1 GCA_902826385.1 uncultured Acidobacteriota bacterium
CACCGCCCTTTCACGGCGGCAACACGGGTTCAAATCCCGTACCGGATACCATCTTTGTTAGCGGTTTGTGCATCAAACCGTAGGAAAACGGATTCGCTTGCACAACGAGCGAATCCTTTGTTTTTTGACGGGGAATTTTTTGATGCGAATTTTTCTTGCGACTACATTTCTGCTGCTTTCGATCCTGGCCGTATCCGCCCAAACAGCGACGGATAATATCTTAATACTTCCTTTTGAAAATACTTCGGACAAGCCGGAGTTCAATTGGGTCGGTGAAAGCTTTGCGCTGTCGTTGTCGGAACTGCTGAAATTGCCAAGCGTTAATGTCGTCTCGAACGGCGAGCGAAAGCTAATTCAGCAGCGTCTGCGGATACCGTTGACGACGCTGCCAAGCCTAGCAACGTCTCTGAAACTGGCCCGCGAAAGCAAGGCCACGCTGTTGATTTCCGGCAAATACAACATCGTTCCCGCTCAGGCAGACACTGCGGCTACACTGAACGTCGTCGTCAAGATCATTCGCGTCAACGAGGGCCGCTTCCTGAACGAAGAAATGCCCGACGGCCGGCGTATAACCCGCGATATAAATCTTAATGACGCTTTGGGCAATCTGCAGACGATGCAGGGGCAAATCGCGTATCAAATTCTTTATCAGCGAGACAAGGCCCTGCCCTTCTCTCAAAATCAATTGATAGAGTCGGCAAACAAGGTCCCGCCTCGTGCGTTCGAAGCATATATTAAAGGACTGCTTACCCCGGCCTCAGAGGCCCGCGAGAACTACTTCAAAAATGCGATGCGGCTCTATACCGATGCCACGCCGGACGGAGTTTTTGCTGATGCGGCACTTGAGCTCGGGCATCTTTACCTGGGCCAGAAAAAGCTGAACGATGCGGTCGATTACTTCGAACGCGTCGTGTCGTCCTATCAAAACTGCAAAACGGCGGCAAAGGGCGAGAACCGAGTCTCGCAGTGTAATGACGAGAGCTACGCCGAATCGTCGTTTTACATCGGGCTGATCCAACTTCAGCAGAACAAATACGAGCAGGCGTTAGGCGTACTGCGTCCATTGGCCGAGGATTTGAAACTCACCAGTGTTTACAACACTTTGGGGTCGATAGCCGTGCAGGCATCAAGGGCCGAGAAGAAAAACGAAGCCCGGGCCGCGGCACTTATGAAGGAAGGCGTCGACCTTTTGAAAAAAGCATATGAATCGGCCCCGGACGACATAAACATCAAGTTTAATTATGCGATCGCACTGTTTGTGTCGGGAATGCTGCCGGAATCGACGGAACTGCTTCGCGGTGTTATTGCAGCCAGGCCGACGGACGGTGATGCCTATTACGCTTTGTCGAAAGCCTTAGCCGGACAGAACGACACGACCGCCTCGACTATCGATAATCAGGCCCGTACCTATCTTACCGTCGGCAACCGGTATGCGAGTCTGGAGAAAGAGTGGACAAAGTCGAAATCGTTTCCGGACATTGGCCTCCGGGTCGAGCAGCCCAACCGACGCGACTTTCAAAGCGTTGTGCTGAGCCGTCGTGCCGCTCTGCCGGTCGCCCAGGCGGTCAACGAGACCGACAACCTGCTCAATCAGGCCCGGACTCAATTCAAGAACGGCAACGACGATGATGCCATGATCACTCTCCGCCGCGTTCTGGCCAGCGAGCCGATGAGTGCCGAGAGCTATCTGATTCTCGGCAAGATCCACCTGCGACGTGGCGACGCGGACCAGGCGGTCAGTTCGTTTAAGACGGCGATCTTCTGGGACAACAGGCTGGTGGACGCCCACGTTTCGCTCGGTCGCATCTATCTTGAAAAAGGCGACTGTTTGCAAGTCAAAAACTATTCGGTTTCGGCCGCTGAGATAGCTTCGGACAACCCGGAAGTCCTTGCGCTGAAGCGTCAAGCTGAACGATGTTCCAAATAGTGTAAGCAAGAACCACTGTTTCACGAGCGCTTAAACAGTTTTATATCGAGTCGGCAGTAGAGGGTTAAGTTCATAACCCCAATATTTACTTGTAGTTACTTCGTCACAACCCGCTTATAAGCCCTTTATTAAATCTACAGAACGTCTTTGGCACGCTACATGCATTAGGGAAAGTCGGCTAGCTTGATGCAGTTAATCGAGACCCCGCCGCCACCACTTCTCCGAGCGCGGTTTGCCACTGTGCTTGATCACCTTCCGAGCGTTCCTACAGTTGTCCTTCCAATATTGAGCCTGGTCGAAACCGACCAGGCTCTATCCTTTTAAATCCGTTGATATCGGGCTTTATTGAACAAGATGCAAATGCGGTCAATTTGAAAAGCTGAGCGGTTCAGGCTGGACATCTTTATTCCCAGTCTATTCAAATTGACAGAGGCTTGATTCACGTCATATCGGGAATGACAAAATACGTCATATTTGCCATTACAAATTTTGTGAAGAGCGCTTAAGCGGTTCGTCAATCTGAAACACTGTTTAATCACTTTGACCGAACCTTCATTCAACGGCCGAATTGGCTTTGACCGACGGCGAGATGAGAGGGGTGTTCTGCTAGTATGTGAACATGAAGTTCCAACGCCTGAGGCGGCTGCTGCCGTCGTGGCGGAATGCACTGATGGCCCTGGCGGCGGCGGTTTTGCTGATCCTCGCTTTTCCGGATTTCGATCTGTGGTTCCTGGCTTGGTTCGCCCTCGTGCCGCTATTGTGGGCGGTCGAACGTGAGAAAGAGTCCATCGGCCGGTCATTCGTGCTCGGCTGGATCTTCGGCAATGTGTTTTTTTTCGGGACCTGCTGGTGGCTGACGTTTGCCCCGATCACGTATGCCGGCTTTCCCGCACCGCTGGCCTATTTTCTGTTGTTTTGCGTAACGTCGGTAGCTGCGGTGTTTCCGGGTTTGTTCGCCGCGATCACGGCGTATTTACTGAGGCAGTTCGGACCGGTCGCGTTTCTTGCAGTGCCTTTCGTTTGGGTCTTTACCGAGTTCCTGCGGTATTGGCTAACAGGAAACAATTGGAATGCGATTGGGTATTCGCAGGCTTTTGTTCCGGGGATGACCAAAACCGCTGCTGTTGGAGGCGTCTATTTTGTTGGGGGATTGGTTTCGCTGGGCTCCACACTCTTGGCAGCGAGGCTCAGAGTGGAACGAAGTACGAGGCTTGCTCATATTCTGACTGTCTCGGTGACTGGTTTGGCGTTGATATCGACCGCCAGCCTCCTATGGCATCGGGAGACGGCAAATATTGAGGCGGATAGAACTTCAACGTCGATCTTGGTAGCACTCCAGCCTAATGTTCCAATGTCGGGCCTAACGCTTGAAAAATGGCGTCAACTTCGTCAGCGGCATGTAGAGTTGGCGGAATCAGCTTTGGTGAAGATAGAGCAAAATCCGCAATCCGCAGTCCGCAATCCGCAGTTGACTGTCATCTTCCCCGAATCACCGATGAATTTCCAATACGAGGACGATGCGGAAACGAAAGAGTTCATTGACTCTTTTGCCGCCAAGCATAACGTCAATGTGCTCTTTAATTCGGCCGAGCCGGATGCTTCGACGGGCAAGTATTTCAACTCCGCGGTGCTGGTCGGGCCCGAGGGCCGTGAAGTCGCTCAGTATGATAAAATCTATCTTCTGCCGTTCGGTGAAGCCGTCCCCTTCCCTTTAGAAGGTATTCTGCCGGGTTTCGTCGGTAATTTTTCCTACGGGCGAGAGTACGATCTGTTGCCGATGGGCGGCCCAAAAGCCGGCGTCATGATATGTTTCGAATCGCACTTCGGCCAGTTGTCGAGGGAGTATGTAAAGAACGGTGCCGACGTGATCATTGAAATGACCAACGATGGCTACCTCGGGCAAACTCCGGTTCTGCGTCAGCACCTTGCAAACGCGGTCTTCCGTGCGGTCGAAACAAACCGGCCTGTACTGCGTGTAACGAACGTCGGGATAACGGCCTTTATAAATGAAAGAGGCGAGGTTTTAGATCCCTCGCCTGTGTACGAAGAAAACACACAAATCTGGCGCGTTTCAAAATCCGACGGATTGCAGACTTTTTATGTGAAATACGGAGACTGGTTCGCGTGGTTGTGTTTTGTGATGACGCTGGGGCTATTAGGATTCGGATATTTTCGGCAACGTGTCCCTGTAAGGGACAAAGAAAATAGCCCGGGGTAAGGCCGCTTCGGCCGCAACCCTGGGTTAAGATAAATTCGAATCCCGTCCCTGAAAGGGACGAACCCGTTTTCGTATGTCCCTTTCAGGGACAGTATTTTTTTTGATTTCGAACCCAGGGTGTCGCTCGCTTCGCTCTCTTTACCCTGGGCTATTATCTGGCGTCCCTTTCAGGGACTGAAGCGTTAAGAATGGAACTACAAGACCTACAATCAAAACACGAAGAGTTGAAAGAAAAAGTTTCTCAGCTCGGGAGGTTTCTTTGACGCGCCCGCGAAAGAGAAAGAGCTTGAAGAATTAGAGGCCGAAGTCTCGGAGCCGGGTTTTTGGAACGACCAGGAAAACGCCCAGAAGATTATGGCGAGGCGGAGCCGGACCGAGAAGGCTTTGCAGCAGCAAAAGGATTTTGAGACGGGAGTTTCGGACGCCGAGGTGTTGTTCGAATTTGCCGAGAGCGATGCCGATTCGGCTAAAGAGCTTGAGGCGTTGATCTCGAAACTCGAACGCGAAGTGACTGAGGCCGAAGTGCAGTCGCTGTTGTCGGGCGAAACCGATGCTAACAATGCGATTTGTTCGCTGCAGGCCGGAGCAGGCGGAACCGACGCACAGGATTTTTGCCAGATGCTGCTGCGGATGTACCTGCGGTGGGCCGAGCGGAAAGGTTTTA
Organism: uncultured Acidobacteriota bacterium; assembly: GCA_902826385.1. GTDB lineage: Bacteria > Acidobacteriota > Blastocatellia > Pyrinomonadales > Pyrinomonadaceae > OLB17. The sequence continues at coordinate 4,810 of CADEEU010000054.1, forward strand.
AGGTCGAGATACTGGATGAACAATCCGGAAGCGAGGCCGGGATAAAATCAGCCACGTTTCGCATCGAGGGCGATTACGCTTACGGTTTGCTTGCGACCGAGGCCGGTGTGCATCGCCTGGTCCGCATATCACCGTTTAATTCGGGCGGCAGCCGCGAGACATCATTCGCGTCGATGTTCGTCTCGCCGGAGATCGACGAGAACATCGAGGTAAATATCGAAGACAAGGATCTTCGCATCGACACTTATCGCTCATCCGGTGCCGGCGGCCAGCATGTAAACGTGACGGACAGCGCTGTCCGTATCACACACATTCCTACAAACATTGTCGTCACCTGCCAAAACCAGCGTTCGCAGATACAGAACCGCGCCGTCGCAATGCAGGTCTTGCGGTCGAAACTCTACGAACTCGAATTGGAAAAACGCCGGGCCGAAACCGCCGATCTCGAAGCAAACAAAATGGACATTTCGTTCGGTTCGCAAATCAGGAACTATGTCCTGCATCCGTATAAGCTGGTCAAAGACACCAGAACCAAATTCGAGCAGACCAATGTAGACGCGGTTCTCGATGGCGATATCGACGATTTTATAAAAGAGTTTCTTCTTTTCAAGAAAACGGGAAAAGCCGCCGGTTCAGGTGGCGAGTAACCATTCAGGCAAGTTATCAATTGCACATTATCAATTCTTAATTGTTTTTCACTAAATGTTCTTGAAAGGAATAATGTAGAATTTACAATTGGCAATTGGTAATGTCTTGTTCGGAATGAAGATCTGTCCGACATGTAAAAAGACGTACGACGACGACGGGTTGAATTTCTGTCTTGATGACGGAGCGACTCTGTTAAAGAAGCGTGCGGTCGCAAAAAAACCGGCGTCGCGGACGAACGAAGTGCTGGCCGTGGCCCTGCTTGCGTTTGCGGTGCTGGTGTTCCTGTGCCTGGTGTCGTTCAACCAAAGCGACCCGACATTCAACACCGCGTCGTCGCAAAAGGTGCAGAACTGGATCGGCATGGTCGGAGCTAATTTTGCCGAGGTCCTGCTGTCCGTCGCCGGCATCACGGCCTACCTTTTCCCGGCCCTGCTAGGACTGATCGCGTGGCGCGTATTCCGGTCTGAGAGCCTGCGGCCGAAAGTGAGCCGGGTGCTCGGATTTTTATTGTTCGTGGCATCGGCTGCGGGGTTGTCCAGTTTGATTGGCTGGCATGGCGGCATAATCGGCACGGCGTACGCGGAAGCGGCCATTTATCTTCTTAGCCGGATCGGTGCGGGCATTTTGATCGTTACCACGCTGGTCGTCTCGACGCTGCTGATCACGAATGTTTCGTTCGGCTGGTTGGTCGGGCATTTTGAGCTTGCGTGGGAGAATTTTCTTGTACATTTTCGCGAATGGCGCTCGAAACGTCAGACGGACCGTTCCGAGCAACTGAGCCTTGCAAAGGAAAGATCAGGCAAGCGGCGTGAGGTAAGGCTTGGGAACGCGAAGGGCGAGATGCCTTCGACCATCGTTGTGGGCGACACGGCCGAAGCCATTGTCCAAAAAGCGAAAGGTGCTGCGGCCGGCGGTTATATGACCGTCGCCGATGGTGCCGAAGCACGCACCACGGCCGACCCGGTCATCCCGACGATAATCAACACAGGAAAACCGAAGGACGACGACATTCCCGACACGCTTGTTTCGGATGATATCGAGGCCTTGAACGGAAAAGCGGCTAACGGACGTGAGGCCAAACGCTCGGACATGTTGGATGTTCCGATCAAGCCGAAGCCAACAACAAGCGACCTGGACGATTCGCACTTGCGTGAGTTCGAGGACGAGCTTGACCAACCGCCTCCGCCAAAAAAATCGGCGAACTATGGCGAATACACTCTGCCGACCACCGATTTTTTGCACGAGGCCGACGCGCGGATTGAGCAAAAAGAAACCGAGCTGCAGCAGATAGCCCGCGACCTTGCGGCCAAGACCAGCGAGTTCAATGTTGCCGGAAAGGTGATGCACATTCTGCCGGGTCCGGTTGTTACGACTTATGAGTTCAAACCCGATCCGGGCGTGAAATATTCGCGGGTTACAGGCTTGGTCGATGATCTTTGTCTTGCATTAAAAGCTGAGTCGATCCGCATTGACCGTATTCCCGGCAAGGCGTTTGTTGGCATCGAGGTGCCAAACAAGAATCGAGAAACCATCCGTCTGCGGGACGTGATCGAATCGAAAAAATTTAAGGACTCCGACTCGCTTCTGACGCTAGCTTTAGGTAAAACGATCGACGGCCTGAACTATGTTTCCGACCTTGCAAAGATGCCGCATCTCTTGATCGCCGGTGCAACCGGTGCGGGTAAATCGGTCGGCGTGAACACGCTGGTCGTTTCCATTTTGTATAAGGCAAAGCCGGATGAAGTGAAGTTCATCATGGTCGATCCGAAACGACTGGAGTTGGGCGTTTACGCCGATATTCCGCATCTGGCGACGCCGATCATCACCGATCCGAAGCGTGCGGCGGTCGCACTTCGATGGGCGGTGAGCGAGATGGAGCGGCGGTACAAATATCTGGCCGGATTGGGCGTCCGAAACATCGATGGCTACAACGTCGAGGCAAAACGACGTAACGACATCGGCCACCTTGACGACGACGGCGAGCCGTATCAGAAGCTGCCTTACATCGTCTGTATCATCGACGAGCTGGCCGACCTGATGATGGTCAGCGGCAAAGAGGTCGAGGAATCGATCACGCGGCTCGCGCAGATGGCACGTGCGGTCGGCATTCATCTTGTGCTCGCGACCCAGCGGCCTTCCGTCGATGTAATTACCGGTTTGATCAAGGCTAATTTTCCGGCCCGCATTTCGTTCCGCGTTTCTTCGAAAGTGGACTCTCGTACGATCATCGATTCGAATGGTGCCGAGGGTTTGCTCGGACGCGGCGATATGCTTTTCCTCCCGCCGGCAAGCTCGCAGGTCGTTCGCGTGCACGGAGCGTTCGTTGATGAAAAAGAGATCGCGAAAATAGTCGAACACGTTAAGGAACAAGGCGAGGCCGTGTATGACGAATCGATCACGCGGACAGACGAAGAAATGGACGACGCCGACGATCTTCCCGGCAAACGCGATCCGCTTTTTTGGGACGCGGTCAAATCGGTCGTCCACGCCAAGCGTGCTTCTACTTCTCTTTTACAGCGTCACCTCCGCATCGGCTACGGCCGCGCCGCCGCGATCCTCGACGCCATGGTCCGCGAAGGCTACATCGGTGAAATGGACGGCTCAACCCGAGCCCGCCCTGTTCTGCAGAAAGCGTATGAAGATCTGCAGGACGTGATCGAAATGGGCGAAGAGGTTTAGTAGGCAACTCACTTTTTACTTTCTATTTTACTTTTCCACACTTTCTGTGGAAAACCTGCCTTTTTGTCTTGCAATAATTTCTTAAAGCCTTTGTAACATTTGAGGTTTTAGCATTTTGCACATTTTGTGTGCAGACCATTGTCCAAAGTCGCGAAGCCAACATCCCTGGTCGTCAGATTCGAAGCAACTTTTGTTTTACCTCGCGATGTGTTTGAAGTAGAATTTGCTCACAGTTCTACACTTTAAAACTAGTAACGTAATTTCTGACTAAACCGAACTCCTTACTAATTACAGGTATGCCCATGCTTTGGCTGGCGATGTCGTTCGCCGCTGGGATTACAGTGGCTGCGTATCTGCCGTTTGGGCTTGGCGTAATTTTTTCGGCTTGTGTCGTCATCGGGTTTTTGGCATTGGCTCTTTCGAAATCGCGGTACTCAACGTGGATAGTCCTTTTTGCGTTTCTGCTCGCTGGTGCCGCAGTTTCTCTATCGGCAGAAGCATCGGTTCGCCCGAACAGGATAAAGACGATTTACGACTCCGGCAAGATTGCATCGGGCGAACCGGTTGAGATCTCGGGGACCGTGGTTGGCAGCATTGAGACGACGCCGGATGGGTTATTTATCAAAATTCGCATCGAGTCGATCAGGCATGGCACTTCGGGACAGGATGCGTCCGGTAAGATCCGACTTTTTGCACTGGCCGACACGCCGGAAATCTTTGAGGAATATCTGGCTTCAAGTTTATCCGCCGGAACGCGAGTGCGTATCTCGTGCGAGCTTGAACGCGACGACGGTTACCGCAACCCCGGTGGACTTTCGCGGAAAACAATTCTCGCTTGGCAGGACCTCGATGCAACCGGTACGGTTCGGAGCCCGACGATGATCGAAAATCTCGGCGGTTCGAGCTTTACGGCTTCGGTTTACGCAATTCGCGAAAAGCTTATCGAAAAATTCCGCGAGATGTTCAACCCTCAGGTAGCCGGCGTGATGATCGCATCACTGCTCGGCAATGAGTATTATCTAGACTCCCAAACTGCACACGTTTTCCGCGAAGGCGGCACATTTCACATTCTTGTGATCTCCGGCCTGCATATTACTTTTATTGGCGGGCTGGCGGCTTTGTTTGTCGGACTGTTCACAAAGCGAAAAGGCGTGCAGTTCGTTCTCGTCTGTACGTTTCTGTGGCTCTACACAATTGCCGTCGGCGCCGAGGTGCCGGTTGTACGCGCGAGTTTAATGTTTACGGTGCTTTGGTTTTCGTATGCAACGTATCGCACATCGTCGCTGGCAAACGCTCTGGGAACGTGCGCTCTGGTATTGCTCGTATGGCGGCCGAACGATCTATTTTCGCCTTCGTTTCAACTTACCTTTAGCAGCGTCGCTGCAATTGTGATCGCCGCGTTTCCCTTGATCGAAAAACTGCGTGAGATCGGCACATGGACGCCGACGCGCGAAAGACCGTTTCCAGCAAAGGTGCCTGAGAATTTGCGCCGATTTTGCGAGATGCTCTATTGGAACGAAGCGGCGTGGCGGATCGAGTCGGCAAGAAACGTATGGTCGGCCAACCTTTTCAAATCGCCCTCGGTCAACACACAAGGACGCAGATTATTGCAGCAAACTACGGCTTATGTTTTCGAAGGAGTTTTAGTGTCGCTGATCGTGCAGGCGACGATGCTGCCGCTCGTCATTCATTATTTTCACCGCGTTACGCCGATTTCGGTAATCCTGAATCTTTGGGCCGGAGTCCTGATCGCTCTCGAATCCTTCTCGTCATTGATCGCAGTGATCTTTTCGTACGTAAGCGACTCGCTCGCGTTGCCGTTTGTATGGCTTACCGAGTTTGTCCACTGGCTAATGATGTCGTTCCCCGGGCAGTTGACCGATATCGGATGGCTCGGCTTTCGCGTTCCCGGTTATGGCGGTTCGGAAGGCTGGTTGTATGCCGGTTATTTTCTCATGATCGGCGTGCTCGGTTTCGCGTCTTATGCGTGGGACCCGTTCAGCATAAAAGCGGCGGAACGGCAACCGATAATACGCAACGGAGCCTTGATAACAACCACGGTTGCGGTATTGATCGTTGGATTCGTTCTTATCTTTCATCCATTCAGCGAACCAAAACCTGACGGCCGTCTGCACGTGGAGTTTCTGGATGTCGGACAGGGCGATTCGGCTTTCATTACGTTTCCGAATGGCGATACGATGCTGGTCGATGGCGGCGGCCGACGAACGTTTGACGATGATGACGCGTTCGAGCCAGACATCCCGAGCATCGGCGAAATGGTCGTGTCGGAATTTCTCTGGCAGAAGGGTTACTCGCACATCGACCACTTAGTCGCTACTCACGCCGACGCCGACCACATTCAGGGGCTACAGGCCGTGGCAAGAAACTTCCGAATCGGCGAAGCGTGGTTCGGAAATCTCAAAACGGATGACGTCGACCATGCCAGGCTAACGGAAATTCTCGGATCGGCCGGAACTCCGATTCGAACGGTCAGTCGCGGTGACCGTTTTGATATCGGCGAGGTGTCGATCGAGGTTCTGAATCCGCAAGCGTCCGATTACATCACAACGAAAGAAAATGACCGTTCGATCGTTTTGCGATTGACCTACGGCTCCCGAACGTTTCTTCTTACCGGCGATATCGAACGGAATGCGGAGCGCGACCTGGCCGACAGCGATCTTCGCTCCGATGTTGTAAAGGTGCCGCATCACGGAAGCCGAACTTCGTCCACGGTAAACTTTATCGATGCGGTGAGACCGGGCTTCGCCATCATTCCGGTCGGCCGAAGGTCGCAGTTCGGACATCCCCACGAGGAAGTCGTTGAAAGATGGAAAGCTGCCGGAGCAACCGTTCTGACAACCGGTGACCACGGTACGATTGCCTTTTCGACGGATGGCGTTGAACTGGAGACAATGGTCTTTGCTCCGGAGTGAGATATTTGGCTTGACCGCCCCTGCAAACCTAAGCGAAACACATGAATTTTCGATAAGGTATAATGACCAACCGAGATGTTTTCTCTTTCAAAACCCGACCTTTCTTCGATCGAATCGTTCCTGTTCGAAAATTCTGCAGAAGAATTTACGTACGACTATGTCGGCGCAACACTAACCGGTTCTCCACCGGAGGATTTTATCGTTGATCACAATCGAGTACTGCTCGGTCGTGGAGAAGAAGTTTGGAAAAAAGCAAAGAACGCGATCAGGAACTGGAAAATGTTCGACTTTTCGTGGGTTAAACTGCACCCGCAGAAAATGCCGATCGAAACCGGCCGCGTCGTCGCTGTTCTTGTCAGCCACCTTGGATTTTATTCTATGAACACGGCGAGGATCGTTTACACCATCGATGAACCGACGCGTTTCGGTTTTGCCGATGGAACGCTCCCCGGTCACAGCGAATCCGGTGAAGAGCGTTTCTCTGTCGAATTAGACATAAGCACGGAAGAAGTTTGGTACGACCTTTACGCATTTTCTCAGCCGAATCACATGCTCGCTTACGTTGGGTATCCGTTTGCCCGTTATTTTCAAAAGCAATTTGCCGTCGATTCAAAGGCGGCAATGATAAATGCCATCGCCCATTGAATTTCTTTGTGTTCCACCCCGTAAAAATGGGCCCGACCTCGCGGTCAACCACACGGTGCTGCAACAAAATTCGCCGCCCGTGCGTAGCTTTCCGATTTCCGCTAAACTTTCATTTAAATGAAAAGAGTATTCCTGATCGACTCGATGTCGCATATTTTCCGCGCTTACTTTGCACCGATGGGTGCACGGCAAGACCCGCTGCGGAACAGCAAAGGGCAGGTGACGCAGGCTATTTTTGTGTTCACAAACATGCTGCGAAAACTTTTGAACGACGAAAAGCCCGATTATATTGCGGCGGTCTTTGATACGGACGCACCTACGTTTCGTGACGACCTGTTCGCCGATTACAAGGCGAACCGCGAAGCTATGCCCGACGAACTTGCTTCGCAGATACCGTATATCGTCCGCGTCTGTGAAGTGTTCAATATCCCAATCGTAAAATACGACGGTTTCGAGGCGGATGACGTTATCGGGACGCTTGCGAAAAAAGTGGCCGAACAGGATATGCAGGCGGTCATCGTCTCGAATGACAAAGACCTTTGCCAGCTTGTGAAAGACCCGCACGTTATCGCGATGCGGCAGAATTCGACCAACGTAAAACGCAAGGTGCCGGTCCCGCCGATCGAATGGTGCGACGAGGCGTGGGTCGAGAAAAAATTCGGCGTGCCGCCATCAAAGATCGTCGACCTGCTCGGGCTAATGGGTGACGCGGTCGACAACATTCCGGGTGCGCCCGGTATCGGTGCGGTCGGTGCGTTGAAACTCGTGTTGGAATTCGGTTCCGCCGAAGCCGCGATGGCAAATGCCGAGCAGATCAAGCACAAAACGCAGCGTGAAAGCCTGTTGAACAACCAGGCGATCGTCCGCCAATCGCTTGAGCTTGCGACCGTGCATTGCGAAGTACCGGTCGAACTGGACCTTCCTGCTCTGAAAGCAAAGGAGCCCGACCGCACTGCCGCCTTCGAGCTTTTCCGCGATCTTGAATTCAACCTGTTGACCAAAGAGTTTTCGGACTCGGCCCCGTTGTTCGATAGTCTGCCCGACAGCAGCGGCGTCGAACGTGTTGAGCAGAAGTACTCGGCCATCACGACACGCGCGGAACTGGATAAGCTGATCCGAACGCTCTGGGAAAAAGAGACATTCTCGTTCGCGGTTGACGATTCGAACGAGGGATCGCGGCACTCCGCATTCGACAAGGTGCCGCCGCTTGGAATCGCCATTTCGCACACGCCTGGTATTTCCTATTTCATCGACCTCGAGAATTTCGAAGGCGGACGCGAAGCCGCGATCCGTCCGCTGGCCGACCTCTTCGCAAACCCGTACGTCGAGAAAAGCACTCATGATAACAAGTGCAAGCTGGCCGTGCTGGCAACACTCGGGATCGAGCTTGTAGGCCTGAAAGACGACCTGATGATGGCCTCGTACCTGCTCGATTCGAGCCGGCCGCATCACGAACTGGAATTCCTCGTGACGCATAACCTGCACATCTACGCTCCGACCGATACGCCGCACGGCTTTACCGATTCGGGCTGGCTGACCGCGACGCGTGCCGATTGGACCCAGCAGCTTACGCCGCTGATGCGGAAAAAGATCTTCGAAGACGGTTTGATGAAGGTTTATTCCGAGATCGAAATTCCCGTCACGCCGATAATCGCCGATATCGAAATGGCCGGGATGAAGGTCGACGCCGAGGCTTTGCACACATTCTCGGGCTTTATATCGGACGAACTTGCCGGACTGCAAAAGAAGATCTATGAAATAGCCGGGCGCGAGTTCAACATCGGCTCGCCAAAGCAGGTCGGCGAAGTTTTTGAAGAACTAAATATCGCCACCGGCCGCAAAACCGCCACAGGACAGGTTTCGACCAGCAAGGATGTTCTGGCCGAGTTGGCCGTCGATTTCGAGATTGCCCAACTGATCATCGATTACCGCGAGCTGGATAAATTAAAGGCCACTTACGCCGATTCGCTGCCGAAAATGATCAACACCGACGGCCGAATTCACGGCGTTCTCAGCCAGGCAGTTGCAGTGACCGGACGATTGAGTTCGACCGAGCCGAACCTGCAAAACA
>CADEEU010000055.1:0-7979 GCA_902826385.1 uncultured Acidobacteriota bacterium
TCTCCGTCCGCAGGTCGAACATCACCCTTTGCCCGACCATGTTCAGCAAAACTTCCTGAATGTACGAGAAAACAAAGCGGAAAAGAAAGAGACCAAAAAACAGAATTGCAAATAACCACACGCCTTCCGTCTGCTTCGGCACAATGAAATCATCGACCGCGACTTTAGTGAAGTAGGGCTGCAAACTGACCAGCACGTTCGTGAACAAAGTCAGCGTCAGTGCAACCACCACCAACTTCCAATACGGCCGCAAATAACGCAAAAGTCGCTTCGCCACCCGAAAGTCATAGGTTTTCCCGGTCTTTTCTTCTTCGTGATATTTTTCGACTTCTGTGGACATATCGGAATCTAGATTTTAGTCGTTGGTGTCGCTGATGACAAAAAGGTTTGATTACCCGCGTGCTCGGTTACGTTGATGTTGACGGCTAAGGGGTAGTCTCCTTAACATCCTCTGCGTCTTTCTCAGCGATCTCTGCGTTGGACGAGCGCCGAGAAAATTCCAACGCGGAGTCCGCAGAGGATTTTCGCTGAGAACAGAGAGGATTTGTGTTCCAGTAAAAGCTCCCTCAGTCGTATAATAAAAGATATGCAATGTCCGATCGACCAAACGGAGCGGCAGGGAATCGAGATTGATTATTGTCCGACCTGCCGGAGCGTGTGGCCTGACCGCGGTGAGCTTGATAAATTGATTGCGGTCGGCAGTGAGGGAGCCCGGGCCGAGAGTCGTCCCGAACCGCGGCCGCAGCAATATCAAGAGCAACGTTCCGACTATTCGGACGCCCGCCGCCACAAAGACGACTATTACTACAAGAAGAAAAAGAAAGATTCGTTCCTGAAAGACCTGTTCGATTTTTAGAAAAATTTATGGCAAACGATCGCGACGTAACGAAAAAGTATCCCGTAAAACAGTTCGTCAGCAAGATCCGCCGCCTGGCCGACGGGCTTGAGGCGGGCGAACAGTTCACAATCCAGATCGCGAACGAACGGATCAGAGTGCCCAAACACGCCATCGTCAGCATCGAACATGAACGCGGCGAAGACGGAGAAGAGATCGAGTTTCAGATCACGTGGAAGAACGACGCGTGATCGTGAGTCGGCCGCATGGCTTTAGCTCTTCGGTCCCCATCTCCACTCAGGTTTCTCGCCCTTAATCCAGCAGACCAACATCAGGCCGCCCGTCAGGGATAATGTAAGGATGATAAACGCGAGGACCATTTCACGTTTTAGAAAATAGACCGAGCCGACGGTAAGCAGCACGACATAGGCCGCCAACACCAGCCAGCCCTGCCAGGTGCTTGGCGGGCCCCAACCCCAGCCGTAGCGTTTTGCCGGAAACCAGATCGTTTTGTTCTCGATCGACATAGGACACTAAATTCTTTCTACAACGCTCACTCTACCGATTCTACAAGTGAAAGCGTTCTCTGCGGCATTTTTCATTTGGACGGGATCGCCGGTAGTGCAGAAAACATCAGTTCCGCGGGTCGGCAATTCCCAAAGTTCGGTTCGTTTAACTAGTTCGGCCGCCGGATCAATGAAGATCGTTTTCGGCGAGACACAATCCTTCATTACATTTGCAATGGCTGGGTAATGCGTGCAAGCGAGCAAAATGTGCGAGCAGTTTCTGATGGGTGAAAGAATCCGTTTGCATTCTTCCCGCAGCTTTTCGGAAGAGGTGTCGCCGCTTTCGATCATGCCGGAGAGCGGTTGGGCTATTCGCTGCTCAACCTTGATGCCCCGCGACGCAAAGGCTTTCCGATAAACGCCGGAGACGACGGTTCGCCGTCCGCCGATCAGGCCGAGGCGTTGCGGCTTCAGCCGAGCGGTCATCGCGACGGCAGCGTCGATGACGCCTTCTATCCTTAAACCTTGCGGACCGAGAAAGGGAATCGCCGTGCTGGCCGCGTTGCAGCCAATGACCAGATGCGTTGCGCCTTTGGTCTTAAGGAAACCGATCACCTGATTCAATCTTCCGACCAACTCGGCCCGCGACATCTTGCCGTACGGGGTTACGCCCGTGTCTGAAAAATAGACAATAGAAACATCTGGCCGATGCTCCTTGATCAGCTTGTAAACGCCGATGCCGCCAATTCCCCAGTCTATAATTCCAAGCATAAGAATTTGAACCACGAAAATTCACGAAAATGCACTAAGGGTTTTCAGCGAACAAGGCAGATAGTCATGGATATTTAAGCTTCGCCTCCAAGCCATTTTCCACCGGGCCGCTGTCGAAGGCGACTATTCTCGAGTTCCAGGCCATGTTCAAAATCTCCACTTTCTGGCCTGGAAATCGGCTTTCGAGATACCATTTCATTTCGTGCTCGGAACGTATCGGGTTGAACTCGAGCATCTTTTTCCAGTCGGGATGCGAGACCAGTTTCTTCAACGCCGCGTCGAATCTCGCGTTGGCTTTCTGGTTCTTCATCGTCCGCAGTTTGTCCTTCAGCAACCTCGGATACTCGCGTGTCGCGACCGGCACCGTGACCATGTCGATGACCAAAAATTTGCCTCCGGGACGCATGACACGTTTTATCTCATGCAGCAGCGGGTCCCAGTCGAGATAGCGGAACGACATCAGCGAAATTACGGTGTCGAAAGAGTCATCGTCAAACGGGAGCACCGGACCTTTGATAATCTCAAATTTCAGATTTGACATTTCCGAATTTCGCGTTCGTGCCTGCTCCAGGATCGACGCCGATTCATCGACGCCGATGCCGCTGGCAATGCGGTCCGAAAGCGCATTCAGCAAAGCGCCGTTGCCGCAGCCGATGTCGAGCACGTCTATATTGCCTTGCGGCAAATGTTCGTTCAGCCAACGCCACTCGTCCTGCCGGACGCGGATGTCGGTGAACGCCGCGTCGTAAAGCTCGGCGACTTCGTTGTAGGTGTCGGCACCGTTCACCGTCGAAGGCTCGAACGACTTCATCTCCTCGGCAGGCATGAATCCGAGACGCTTTTGCACCGACGCCGCGTAACCATGCGATTTCCGTCCCTTGCAGCCGATTGTATACAGCGGTTTTTCGGTGCTCTCGCGCGCGGCAGCGTATTTGGTCTTACTTCTTGAAAATGTTGTGTACCAAAAATAGCCTTTTGAGCTGACGTTGAAAGTACGGGCGAAAAACGGTGCAAACCATCGGGCAGAACGGCAGCAATGGAATGACGCCGAAGCATTTTCGGCAAACGGTATCTCCATTTGCTCCCATTCGTATGGAGAGAATTGTTCTGGAAAAGCTACGGTCCCGAACATCGGGCCGTACATACCCGAGTGGCCGACGAAATGAAACTCGCTGATCACCCGTCCAGCGTCGCGAGTCTCGGCGATCTCTTTCAGGACATCGAGTTTGCTTTCAACCGCCCGGCACACGATCGGCCCGTCAAAACCGCTTGCACGTTTTTCATCGGCCAGCGTCTCGGCTACGACAGGAAATTGGCTTCCGCCTTTTCTGTATTGAGTTGTGTAAATGATGAGAACGGTGCTCGGCTCGGCCATAAGAAGAAGTTCCGATGCATAATAACATTTCAGTGGAAGATTTAGGCAGGTCGCTTCACGGACAAGGCAAGTTCTTCCGGGAAAAATTGAAAGGGAATCTCTAAGGACGATTTAGAAAAACGGCTCCGCCAAAAGTCAGGAGCAATATAACGCTGACAAAAGCATTTGCTGTAAAGAATGCCGCGTTCATACGCGACAGGTCGTTCAGTTTGACAATCGAATGTTGGTATACAAGCAAAGCTCCAACAGCAATCACCCCGACGCCCGCTAACCAACCAAGCCCGGCTGCCAAACCGAGCAGCACGAGCACAACGAAAGCCTGAAAGTGAAAAAGCCTCGCGATCCAAAGCGAGTTTCGTATGCCGAATCTGGCGGGAATGGAATGCAGGCCGGATTTGCGGTCGAATTCAAAGTCCTGGCAGGAATAAAGTATGTCGAACCCCGCCGTCCACATCAGAACTACAAGCGACAAGAGCAGCGGAACTTCCGAGTCGATTGTCCCGCGAACGGCGATCCATGCCGCGGTCGGTGATATCGCAAGCGCCCAGCCGAGCAGCAAATGTGCCAAAGAAGTAAAACGTTTTGCATACGAATAACCCAGCACGCTGAGCAACGCTACCGGTGCGAGGATGAATGTAAGCCAGTTAAGCAAATACGCGGCTATCAGGAAAACGGCAATCGAAACGAAGAGAAAAACCCACGCGAAACGAAGTGATAGTTTTCCAGTCGGCAGTTCTCTCGATGCGGTTCTCGGATTCTTTGCATCGATGTCCCGGTCGACTATGCGATTGAATGTCATCGCCGCCGAACGAGCTCCGACCATGGCGAGCGTGATCCACAGTGTCTGCCAGCCGGTCGGCAAACCCTCGGCCGCCAGGATCGCGCCGAGAAACGCAAACGGAAGAGCGAACAATGTGTGCTCGAACTTTATCATTCGAAGCGTGATTGATAGTTTTTCGAGTATTTCGAGCATTTATCAAAATTATTCGCAGACTACCGATATCGAACTTATTTTCCTGTTCGGGCTTGAGACAGCCTTAAAGCCTGCCTTCGCACTGCATCGGAGACATTTTTGTTTTTAGAGAGAGCAGCCAGGTCCCTAAGCTGAAGTCTTGAAAGAATTGTAAGCACGTTTGCGATGGGTGTCCTCGGGTTGCGGGCCAGATTGTGGACGATCGTATAGCTGCGTGCCCATTGCCGGTTGTTGGCGATTTGCCGCAGAATGTCTTCCGAGATCGAACGCATTGCGGCGATCTTTTCCATCTCCTGTTCGGTGATTCGCGGGTTCTGTACGACGGCAGCCGAGACGATGCGGTTCGGGTCGCGGATCAAAATATTGCGGGCCTCGCGGTCGCCTTTCATGGCCAGTTTGACGCGATCTTTCATGCCCATCTTCATCACGCGATTGATGACCGATATACGTTCGCTTCCGATCTCGGAATCTTCCATCCGGAAATCGCCGATGATCTTGTCGACGATCGCCTGACGCTGTTCGGCCGATTCCTCGTATATCTCTTCGATATACTCCAGACCTAACCATGAATCGTCGGTTTCGCTGTCCGGAACCTCGATCATGCTTGCAAGAAACAAGGCATCGTCGAGGTCCAAATCCGAAGCTTCCAGGTTTTGGGCAAATTCGGACTGTTCCAGAAACTCCGCCGCAGCCTCTTTTCCCTGGGCACGCAGCTCGTTGGCTATCTGCTGTGCTCCGCGTTCTTTTTCAAAGAACTCACGCTTTGTTTCCTTCGCTCTTCGCTCTGCTTCAGACGTGCTGTTGGGATTTAAAATGATCGCGTCGATCAAATCAGGCGTCTGGATCAAAAGCTGCTGATTTACGGCGATGCGATCGATCAGTTCTGCGTTCTTGGACGTCCTGGCAAACCTTACATAGGTCTCGGCGGCTGTCTTGCCATTTGTGATTATCGCCTCGTGAATCTTGGATGGAAGGCCGGCTTGATCGGCGAAATAATCCAGTACCGCAACCGCGACATCATCTGTTCGCAAAGAGCTTTCAAGGGCCGTTACATCCTGGCTGTTGAGTGTCAATTTGGCGTGCTTGGATAACTCACCATCATCGGAACGCGCAAACGCTACCAACACTTCAAGCAGGTCAGTCTGCGGCAGCGGCAAGGCTCCGCGAGCAGCGGCAAGAACGGCCGGACGCGGCGCAGTGCCCTCGATAACCGCCCTAACTACAGGATTGAGAGACTCGATTGATGACGGCATAGACTACGCGACCAAAGGAAGGCAACTTAACAAACTCCGGAAACTACCGATTATTCGGCATTTTATCACCTCGGCATATTCTTGACTAACGAACATCGTTAGCATAACTTAGTGATTTAAGGAGTGGTGCGCGGGTTAGCGCGGCACTCTTCTTTAATTTTTACGTAATGATCAAAACCGCACTTACCGCATCAATAATCGACAAAACATCTACCATCGGCGTTATCGGCCTTGGTTACGTGGGTCTTCCGCTGATCGTGGAATTCGGTCTTAAGGGCTATCAGGGCATCGGCTTCGAGGTCGATGAGAAAAAGGCCGAAAGCATAAATACCGGAAGATCGTACATCGTCGACGTTTCAGACGAGAACGTTAAAACCTGCGTCGACAACGGCAAGCTTGCCGCAACGACCGATTTCAGCGCGTTAGCCAAATGCGACGTGATCATAATCTGCGTCCCGACTCCGCTCCGCAAAACCAAGGACCCGGACATGTCCTACATCATCGCGGCCGGGGAAGAAATACAAAAATATCTCCGTCGCGGGCAGATGATTATTCTGGAGTCGACCACGTATCCGGGCACCACCGATGAGGTTCTGCAGCCGATGCTCGAGGAGAAAGGATTCAAGCTGGACGAGGATTTTCTGCTTGCCTTCTCGCCTGAGCGCGTCGATCCGGGAAATCCGCAGTTCCAAACACACAACATACCGAAGGTAGTCGGCGGCGTATCACCCGATTCGACCGAGGCCGCTTCTCTGCTTTACGGCCAGATCGTTAACGAAGTGCATTCGGTTTCTTCCGCCCGGGTGGCCGAGGCATGCAAGCTCTGGGAGAACACATTTCGTGCGATCAATATCGGCATGGCAAACGAAATGGCCCGGTTGTGCAACACGTTGGGCATCGATACGTGGGAAGTTGTCCGTGCCGCGGCGACCAAGCCGTTCGGTTTTATGCCTTTCTATCCGGGTCCGGGAATCGGCGGTCACTGCATTCCGCTCGACCCGCATTATTTATCGTGGAAAGCACGTCAGCACGGGTTCGATTCGCAGTTCATTTCTCTGGCCGAACAAGTAAATTCGGGAATGCCGGCGTACGTTGTAAAGCTAGTCTCTACTGCACTTAACGACGTTAAAAAGGCGGTAAACGGTTCGAAGGTCCTGATCCTCGGCGTGGCTTATAAAAAGGATATCGATGACATGCGTGAGTCGCCGGCCTTGTCGATAATCGACCTGCTTCGCTCGCGCGGGGCTGATCTGGTTTACCACGATCCGTTTGTGCCGGAAGTCACGTTCGACCACGCTTACACGATCGGCGATGCAGAGCCGCTTTACAATAGCGAGCTTACTGACGACCTTGTTCGCAACTGCGATTGCGTCATCATCTGCACCGAGCACAGCACAATCGATTACAAACGTGTGTGCGAGCTAGCCCCGCTTATTGTCGATACCAGAAATGCCCTTTCCCTGGAAATTCGTAATGGAAGTAAAGCAAAAGTGGTGAGGTTGTAGTCCGCAGCACCGGCAACTCAGGTGCTGTTCCCTTACTTCTTATCTACCGGAAAACCTGCATCGACCCACGCCTGAGTTCCTCCGACCAGGGCGAACGCGTTCTTGACGCCCAATTTCGCGGCCTCGATCACCCAGTTTAGACTCGAATGTTCGGCCGCACATGAGCAGTAAACGACGATCTTTCTACTCGTTTTCAGCTTACCGAGGCTCTCGGGAAGCTGGCTGATCATGATGTTTAGCGAGCCTTTAACGCGTTCCTTTTCGAAAGACTCAGGGCTACGCACATCCACGAAGACAGCGGTTCCAGAGTCGAATTCCTTCTTCGCGTCGGCAAGCGTGATCCGATTGCCTTCCGGCGGCTTTGGCGTTGGGACGTATGCAGATTCGGGCACAGACGTGCTTGCCGCCTTTTCCACACGTCCACCATCGGCACATGACGTGAGCGCCGCCATAGCCAAAAGCAACAGCCCTGCTAAGACAGAACTACTTTTCACCAAATGCTTGAAGAACTTCATCTGCGTGTTCGGCAACTTTAACCTTGTCGAATATTTTAACGATCTTGCCATTTTCGTCGATCAAAAACGTCTTTCTCAGCGTGCCCATGTACTTTTTGCCGTACATGCTCTTTTCACCCCAAACGCCGTATTTCTCAACTATCTTTTTGTCGGTGTCGGCCAGTAAATCGAAAGGCAAATTGTATTTCGAGATAAATTTCTGATGCGATTTTTCGTCGTCTATAGAAACGCCGAAAACTTTAATTC
>CADEEU010000055.1:7989-11057 GCA_902826385.1 uncultured Acidobacteriota bacterium
TTTTTAGAAAATGCGTAGTCTGCGTCACGAAACGAACAAGCCTCCTTCGTGCAACCCGGCGTATCGTCTTTCGGATAAAAATATAGAACCACTCGCTGACCCTTTTGATCGGAGAGTTTCACTTTGTTTCCGTCCTGGTCTTTGGCGGCAAAATCCGGCGCCTTGCTTCCTTCGTTAAGCATATGTCCCCTCGTAACTTGGTTTTGAATCAGCTTCGATTTTCTATTTTCGGCCGGATTTTCGCAATTCCCGGAATTGTTTTTCCTTCGGAGTTTGACTGTCTGATCTTAAAGACGAACAATTACCGCGAGCGATGAAGCTAATTTCCCAGAACAAAGCGATCGAAAAGTTGTCGGCAATCCGCTCGGAGCTTGCTGAGAAGATTCGCGGTGATTACGAGGTAAAGGCAAAGCCCTGCTCGGCCTGCACGAAGCCGGGAATATGCTGTCAAGATTCGCATTTTGTGAATGTTCGTATCACGCGTCTGGAGGCCGCAGCCATCCGTCAGCGTCTTGATGCTTTGGAAGGCGAATTTAAAGAGAAAATTTACAGGCGAATCGATGAAGTAATTGACCGATATCGTTTAGATCAAGACACGGAACTTATCCGAACCTATGCGTGTCCGCTGTTCGAGCCCGGCGTCGGCTGCCTGGTTCACGACACCGCCAAGCCTCTGCCGTGTATAGCCCACGCATGTTACGAAAACGTGGCAGATCTACCGCCGGACGAACTATTGGAAAAGAGCGAGGCCCAGGTCGCAAAACTCAACCGCCGCGTTTATGGCAAGGACATGGCCTGCTCACCAATTCCTCTTGCCATCGCTCGCGCCTAAACACAGGCAGTTTGTTTAAGTTCTGGCGGCTGTCCGCGACCTGAGCTTCCCGCCAGCGACGGTTACCGGTACCAAAAGGAATAAAAAGAGGAAGTGATACCAAATCGGAATATATTTCCAGACGGCAACCTGAAAAAGTATCCCGACAATCAAAAGGAATACGCCTAATGCAATCGGCGCTTTTGAATTTTCGTTCGCGATAAATGCTGCGATAAAACCTGCCATCAGTGAAAAAATTACGCTTCGCACAAGACCGATGAGCAGAATGGTACTGTCGGCCGTGAAAGCTGTACCGTTATATAGCGCGTTTTCGAGCGCGATCTGATGGGCTCCGTACCAGCCCTTTGAAAGGTTCATCAAGACCTGATCGCTGCCAACCCAAAGAATCGACCAAACGATAAAGCCAACAATAACGCCAAGGATTATTCTTAACATAGCTGCTCCTGTCTAAAACGACTGTCAAATCTACTTTTTGAATTTCACGTTGGAAAACTGATGCCGAGGCCCGGGAATTCGTAATTAAAAGGGTTGAAAACGAGCGGATTATAAGAGAATTCGGATAGCTTTACAAGACCGCTGCCGTGACGTTCCGCCTTGTTTAAACACGCGCCTTTCGTGTTAGAATGCGGAAGTTGAAAATAGTCGACTTCTTATTACCTCAATACTTCATCAAATAATCCGACGCTTATGAAATATTGCCCGACTTGCAGCACGCGCTACGACGAAGAAATTTTACGTTTCTGCATGAAGGACGGCACGCCGCTGGTCGAGGAAGAAGAGCCTGCATTTATTCAAATGCCAAGCGAGAGCATTGAAAAGATAGACGAAGACGAGGCAGGCGAGGTGACGGTGATCAGAAAGAACGCCGCTGTACCGCCGCCTCCGCCACCACCGCAAAATCTGATCGACGACATATCTTTTTCGCCTGATCCCGTACCATCAAGAGATCGCATCGTCGTACCAACCGCCGACGAACAACCGATCGCCCAAGCTAGAGCACGCGTCATCCCGCCGTACCAGCCGCTGCCGCAGCCACCGAACACGGGCAAGGTTGTAGCGCTGACAATACTCGGGACGCTAGCCGCCATGGCGCTTGGGGCATTCGGTTTTTGGATGCTTCAGGATGGCGATACCGCGGCGAACATAAACATCAACACGAATTTCAACAATTCGCTTGAGAATCTAAACGTTAATACAAACACCGGTCTCGACTCGAATTTCAACTTCAACACTAACGCGAATTTCAATTCGAATTTCAATACAAATATCAACGCGAACTACGCGTCGAATTTGAGGACGCCGACTCCGACGCCTCGGCCTAGCCCTTCGCCGACGGCGACCGCTGCACCTTCGCCCACACCGGATTCCAGCAACACACCCGTGCCGACGCCGACACGAGCTCCGGTTTCAACGCCGACACCGATCGTGATACGGCCCACACCGCCGCGAATGGCTCCGCTGCCTGCGAATCGTCCCGCTGGCAATAATGGGCTGGAAGGTCGGTAGTCCGGACAAAGTTCAGGAATAAGAAAGCGCCATTTCGACGGCCCGGCGTGGGTCGATAACTCCCCAGCCCTGGCGATCTACCTCGTAATGGGGCAGGCGTTCGGCGGTCGAGATAAGAATCCGTTTGATCTGCGGCGGTGTGAGCGAAGGGTTTGCTTCAAGCATTTGGGCGGCTACGGACGAGACTATCGGCGCGGAAAATGACGTGCCGTCCACGTATTTGTAGTGCCGCGTGATTACATTTTCTCGCCGTATTTTGAGAATAATGATCTGCCGGATGCTGTGAACGGGCCGGTCGAGAGCGGCTTCAAGCTCTTCATCAATTCCAGGATTTGATTCGATAATCGAATGTAGTTCTTCATCGGGCGCGCCGTCGAGAGTTTTTAGTAACGCCGCCTGCTGTGCAGTAGGGGTATTCGGAAGGATGGGTGCCGGGACCCAAATGGACGGTGCGATCACCTCGGGTTTTTGCAGACCGTCGAACGTCGGGCCGTAGGACGAGCGGTACATTCCGCGTTTTGCTCGGTTCATCGAATTATTATCATCCAGCCCACCGACAGCTATGCACGAAGGAGCGCTTGCCGGCGGGAAGACCGGATGATCCGGCAAATGGCCGGCGTTCCCAACCGCGCATACGACAGTTATCCCTTCGGCGGCGCATCGTTCGACCGTTTGCGAAAGCGGATCGTCGAGATAGCTTTGCTCGTAATCGCCGCCGGCGGAGATATTG
>CADEEU010000055.1:11067-13577 GCA_902826385.1 uncultured Acidobacteriota bacterium
TTCGTATGCTGGATTTTTCGCGGTTTTCGAGTACCCACTCGAGGCCTTCCTGAATGTTTTCTTCGGTAATTCGTCCGGTGCGGGCTAGCTTTACCAACACTACCTTAGCGTCCTGCGCTATTCCGCGGTAAAACCCATTCGAAAGCGAACCGTTGCCCGCGGCAACGACCGATGTCATCATTCCGTGCCAGCTCGCAACGTCGGGTTGAAAGAGCGAGCCGAGTTCGCCGTCTTTTTCAAGAAGATTGCGATAGGCGACAATCCGATTCGAAGGCGTCGTCAAATCCTGGTGCGGATAAAAACCCGAATCGAGAAAGGCGATCGTCACACCGCGGCCGGTGTAGCGGTCGTCGGCATCCAGCCGCAGCGGAGTCGAAAGCACGTGCGAGCCGTCTTTCTGCATCGCGGCGTCTTGTATAATGTGCTCTTTTGCACGTTCAAACAGCCGAACACAGCGGGCGCAAACGGCTTGGAACTCGTGCGTGTCGGGAGCGTTGGCCGAGATCAGTTTCTGCAGGTCTTCACCTAGCACCAGCATCGGCACGAACTCATCCGGCGTTTCGCGATAACAAACCGGACACACTTTCCCGCCTGCTGCGATATCGGCAGCCATCGGCGGACGTTGAAATTGCTGGGATTCGTGAAGGGTCATTTTAGACCGGTTAAGTTTTTCACAGAGAGCAGTTAAAATCAATGAAGAGCATTTGCCCGCGAAAGACGCGAAAAGGCGCGAAAAAGCGAGCCTCTTTTGGCTGCGCCGTATTAGAGGCCTAGTAAGCTGCTATTTTTTCTTTCTTATTTTTCGTGTATTTCGCGTGTTTCGCGGGCAAATTCTCGCTTAGCTTATGGATCGGAAAAAGGTCGGGATTGCACTTTCAGGCGGCGGCGCACGCGGTTTTGCACACATTGGCGTGCTGAAGGCTTTGGCTGCGCACGATATTCCGATCGATCTTGTTTCAGGCGTGTCGGCCGGATCGTTCGTCGGCGGAGCCTTGGCGTCGGGACTGAATGTCGATGAGATCGTCGAGGTCAGTAAAAAAATAAGCTGGTTCAGCGTTGCGGGCTTCTCCTATTCTCCGCGCGGACTGCTTTCGACTGCGTCGATGGGAACGTTTATTGAAAAACACTTTCCTGCGACAAAATTCGAAGACCTGAAAATCCCTTTCGCCGCCGTTGCCTGCGATCTGGAAAGCGGAGACGAAGTCGTGCTGCGGGACACCGGCGACCTCGCATTCGCCATCCGCGCAAGCTGCGCCATTCCCGGCGTTTTTGTTCCGCTGATCGATGAACAAGGCCGAAGCCTGATAGACGGCGGTGCTGCCACACCGATGCCGACAAAAGCCGTTAAAAAGCTAGGCGCCGACATCGTCATCGCCGTCGATGTCTTAACGTGCGGTTCCTCGTTCTGGGGAAAGCCTAGCACGCTGATCGGTACGTTCTTCCAGTCGGCAATGCTTATGATCCGCGCCGCTTCTAAAAATCAACACTACCGCGCCGACGTCGTCATCGAACCCCAAATAGCCCATATCCGGCCGGATGAGATCGCAAAACGAGATGAGCTGATCGAGTTAGGAGAGAAAGCGGCTTTGGAGAAAATTGACATTATCAGGTCGATAGTCGCCGGTCATTCAACCACCGAAGCCTAAGACGCTTGTTCATTATGCGATGTCCTTAGGACTAACCGCCACAATCTCAGAGAACCGCTTGAAATCGGCGGCGTTGAACGTCAGCAGCGTTTGAATATTGTGGGCCATCATCAAGGCCACAATCTTGGCATCATGAACCTTTACGCCAACGACTGAATATCTCACAATTATGTCTATCCAATTTCGGTAAACCTCCGAATTTTCTTCAACGTACAAAAACAATTGTTCAAATCTAGCGAGATGTTTCGCTGCAGTGTCAATTGATTGGTTTAGTCCGTTGTTTTCCAAAGGACGCGTGCAAACGTTCCAAAACTCGGACGCATTCTGCAAAGAAATGCAGAACTCCGCACCTTTCAGTTTCAGATTCTTCAGGGCATGAGTAGTAATTTTGTGAAATGGGTGCGCGGTTTCGACCAATCTAAGCAGGACGTTAGTGTCCAGAAAATATCTCATCGCTGTCGGTCGAGTTGCTCATCGTAAATACTTTCACGCGAGATCTGTTCCTCGGATAAAACAGGGACGTTGTGATCGAGGTTATTCATCCAATCGTCGAACTCAACCAGCCAGCGGGTGCTGTCAGTCCTTTCATTCCTAACATCCTTGACATCGATCTCGACAACGCTGTTTTCAGGGAGATCCAGCGGCGCAAGGGGTCTAAGCAGTCCGTTTTCGAAAATTGCCTGAATCGAATCACTCATACGGCGTTAGGATACCAGACTGGTAAGCCAATGCAAACAAAATTTCAAGGTGTCCAGCTCCGCCTTTGCCTTTATTTAAAAGGGGCGTTCCGAGTCGGTTCACCCCTGCCTTTAGCATTGACAACACGGCTTAGAACCGAAACTTCGCTCCCAACTGAATCCGACG
>CADEEU010000056.1 GCA_902826385.1 uncultured Acidobacteriota bacterium
CGTCCGTCTTCCCGTCCCCATCATAATCCGCCGGAGCCATCCGATCCCCAGCCTCACCCCACGTGATCGCCGTAAACCCGACCGTCCCGCGCAGCAAATACCAAACATTGTCCGACGGCCGGCGAACTGAAAGATCAGCCTTGCGGTCCGCATCATAATCAAAAAGCGTAGTCGACGCACCAAAATCGTATTCGTAGATGCCGCGGCCGTGAGTCGAAATCCGCAAAAGCCGCTGCGTTCGATGAAACTCCATTCCGAACACGGCCACTCTCGGCAGTCCTTCGCTAAACGGCTCCCAACTGGCGCCTCCATTCGAAGACCGGAAAATACCAATGTCGGTACCGGCAAACAGTGCCTGACTATTGGCGGGATCTATCGCAAAGGTATTGACCGGCACGTCCGGAATACCGCTGCCTGACGCCGTCCACGTTGGTGAACCCGAGAGCAGGTTGTTCGTTTTCCAAACGTGCTGACCGGCGGCAAGTCCGAATCCATTCAACGCAACGTACGCCACATTGGCGTTGGCCGGATCGATCGCGACTCGGCCGACATAACGCGCGGGTATCGGGCCCGTGACGTTGGTCATCGTGGTAGCCCCGGCTGTCGTCGACAAATACACGGTTCCGCCGGTAGTGCCGACCAGCCTGATGTCGTCGTTTTGCGGCGAGATCGCGATCGCGCTGATCCTCAACGGCAACGCACCGCTAACGTCGGTCATGGTCGTGCCAGTGTCGGACGAGCGATACAGCCGCGTAGTCCCGAAATACAATGTTGAAGGATTTCCAGGCCCATGCACCATCGGTGCGTAAAATAAAACCGCATCGGCGCAATTGATGCCGTTGTTGGATGTTCCGCCCGAACAGCCGCGAAATACCGTCCAATTCGGATCGCCCGAAGCGTCGGTCGTCGTTGCCCTCGCAAAGCCTATCTGCGTGTTCGTTTGATTGAAATATGTGTGATATGCCGTCAGGCTGGTCGTTGACGTCGCATTCTGGTCGATCACACTAAAACCGCCGTCGCCGCCGTCCGAACGTATCCACGTAGTTCCATTCGAAGCCAGAAATTGAGTGCCGTTGTCCTGTGTCCCGCCCAGCGTATAATTCCGGTCTATCGGATGCAGAGAGATTCCCTGAAACTGCGTCGCGCTGAACGATGAATTGTTGAGAGTGATCCAGTTTATCGGCGTTGCGTTTATATCGTCCGTTCGCCACACTCCGCCGTCACTGCCGAAATAGACCCTGTTCGGATTTGAAGGAGCGATTGCAAATGCATGCGTGTCTACGTGCAAATTCGTAGAGCTGTTTGCAAAGCTGGTCCCGCCGTTTAGTGAGCGGCCAAAGACCAGAGAGGGCGATCCGCCGAGATAAACCTTGTTCGCATCGCTTGGATCGACCGCAACCGCAATGTCGTAAAAACACTGCGGGTTACAAAAACTTGTTCCCCCGGTAAGTGCGGCAAAGGTAGCCCCGCCGTCAATCGATTTGTAAACGGTGCCGTTAGACGTGCCCGAAGCAGCATAAACGGTCATCACACCGCCAGTCCGCTGAACGGCAAATTCGGTTCGCCCGAGCGACGAACCGTCACCGGTTGTAAGCGTCCGCGTAAACGCCGGCGTCGTGTCGTAAACATTGGTTGTGAGATAGATACCGCCGTCGCCGCCAGCCCCGACTACCGAAATAAGCAGCCTGTTCGGATCGACCGGATCGGTCGCCGCATCGGCTATTGACCGGCTCACCGCACCCGTTCCCTGAACGGCAAGCTTTTCAAAAACCGGCTCTGCCGCCATCGCGTTCGTGGTTCGATACACTCCAGCGTTAGGAAGTGTCGCACCTGCTGTCGATCCGCCGATACCCGCAATTCCCTGTGCCGAAGTGGCGATCAAACGATTGGGATCGGTCGGGTGCACAATGATCTCACTTATCCCGCGTCCGGTGAAAACGTCGGCCCCGGTCGAATTTTTATTCAACGGCCCCGAAACGACCGGCGCCGTGTCCGCGTTCGTTATCCGATAGATTCCGACACCAAAAAAACTGTCGGCCGAAAAAGATGTTTCTCCAGTGCCGATAAAAACAGTGCTCGGGTCGGACGGCGAGATCGCGATAGAACCGATCGACAGGGTCAGTGCATTATCCAAAAGCGGCGTCCAGCTTGCTCCGCCATTGAGCGAACGATAAACGCCGCCCTGTGCCGCACCGGCATAGACAATATCCGGATTTGTTGGGTGTACGGCGAGTGCAACCACGCGGCCGCTGTAAGTTGTTGAAGCGTTGACCGGAATAGGGGCCGGCCCCAGAAAATGCCAGCGCGCGACGCCGGACGGCCGTTCGTTTTTCTCGGTTCGCCTAGCGTCCCGCTCGCGCTCGCCGCGCTCCATGTCTCGAATCGCGCGGCTTCGCGAATCCGGTTCCGCAGTATCCAACCCGCGCCACATCGCAATCTGCTCGTTCCTCAGGCGCTTGTATTCGGCCTTGTCGATCTTTACGCTCGTAACGGGCAGGTCCGGTTCCGATTCATCGAATATTTTTCCGTCCCTCGGGTCGGCGGATATATACCACAATGCGGAAAAAGCTACGATTAGAATAGGTGGCAATAGAAGTAGTAGCGGCCTGATAACTTTCACTGGTGGAACCTCCCGGTCGTTAGACTTAAGTTTAAGTAAGGTTGTTTTCGCTTGGGTTATTCCGAAAAAGTGAGAGAGCGGTAAAAGACTTTGTAGCATTTCGCTCCATAATATCCAAATAGAAATTCGCACTATTCGGCAGGCTCGCGTGATCGTCTATGTTTCGATCGACGGCGAACGATAAACGGCAGGAAAAACAAATATAATCCGGTCAGCCAAAGCAGCAGCAGGATGACTCCCGCCGGAAGAAAAATAAAAAGCTTGGCGCTGTCGTTAAACCACGACCCATCGTGTATCGACTCGATCAAATCGGACCTGCGGTAGGCCACCTGCAGAACTTCACCGGTTTTGGAATCGATCTGTGCTTCCCAACTGTTTTTCGCCGAGACCTTCAACATCCCTTTCGATGGACGAACATCTACGCGATTTACGTCTGCCCAGGTTCGAACATCCATCTCCGGTATTCTTCTGCAAATCTCGAGCACCTCGTCGAAACCGACGATCGGTTCTTTTGCGATGCCCGTTTTTTCCGTCGGCTGGACCCAGGAAGAGTGCTTTTTTAGTTGAAGAAGCAGGCCGCTGCAGATAATGACCAAAAGCGGAACGGACACGGCGATTGCAGCCCAGTAATGGACCTTCCGATTAAGAAAGTTAAATTTCATCGATGACGATCTGTAGTTGTGCGAATCCGGCTCGAAAGTAGTTTACCAAAGATGGATTTTAGATACCGTAGACTTCAAGCAGCTCAATTCTTGCCTTCACCAATTCCGGCGAAAATCCATCATCGTCGACCAGTTCCTGCATTGTGCGGTTCGCTATGTGAGTTCGCGGGATAAGAGCGCAAATCGCAAATGCATCGGCCTCTTTTTCTTTCTTCGTTTTTTTTCCAATCCCGTGAAAATTCGCTGTGGCCCCGTCATCAGGCGCGTGCATCAGATAATGGGCAAATTCGTGAAACATCACGAAGAGTTTTTTGTTGCTGCTCAAACCGCTGTTCACCGCTATATAATGCCTGCCCAGCAGACAGTAATAGAATCCACTGACGCGTAAAGGCATTTCCTGTACGGTAATCTTGTTCGCCCGGCAGAAGGCGTAGAAGTCGTCCTGGGTAAGCGCCACGCTATTCCAACGAGATTTGAGGATTGAGATTTTTTTCAGGAAGGAAAGCATTTTTTCGGGAGCCCCAGGATTAAGGCCTGTTCGCGTCTACGGAATACTGTATCACGTACGGGACGGAATGTAAATGAGAATCGTTCGACCCAATACCTTAATCGCGTTTTCGTAGCTTATAAATTCACTTTTTTCGAAGCGTCCGATCGATCACTTTTTTCGCATCACGAAGAGCGTCGATCTTTTCCTGCGGTGTAAAACTCTCCCAGCCCTGAAAAAATGCGACCCCGAAATCGGCCGGATACTCGCGCCCTTCGTGTTTGAACCAGTCGTTCATGATCCTCTGCGGATCACCTAGCCGTACCACCGCTTCGGCCACGTCGAAGGCGGGTCGCTCGTCGATGGTTCCCAGGTCTTCCGCCGCTGAAACGCCGCGTTCGACGAGCATCTTTTCTACGATCTCGGCTATCCGTTCATTCAAAAAACGGTCGAAACTCGCCGGCCTCGCCTCACTCAGAAACATCGGGCCGCTTCCGGTCAGCAGCCAGTTAAGTGATATGTGCGTTTGATTCGCAATCTTTATCAATACTTCCGGCGCCGGCATGCGGCCCTGATAATAATTACGAACCGTTGCGTGCGGAACGTCTAATTGCCGAGCAACCTCGGCCATCGTTGCATATTCGAAGGCCTGCTTCAGCCTTTCGGAGAAATCATTTCCCATGTTAAAACCCAAAACGATTGTTTGATACTTGGTTCCGTAATAATAACCGGATAACCAGCGACTAGGCAAACCTCGCCAATGCAGGAGTTATGCACCGCGGCAAATCATGCTTGACACCCAAAGGACCAGACAGTTATATTTTGAAGTTCGGCCCGATGGCGGGCCCGGCACGCTTTGCGTCGCAAAAAACTCGCAATTCTGTGCACATTTTGCCACCCTAGCTCAGTTGGTAGAGCATTCGATTCGTAATCGAAAGGTCGTCGGTTCAAATCCGACGGGTGGCTCCATTAAAATCAATAACTTACCGATTTTCTAAATCATCACCCATCGGGTTCGTTACCAATTCGTTACCAAATACCTTTTTATCCAAATTCTCGACGGCCCGGCGAATCGCCGAGTCCGTCGCGTGAGTATATCTGGATGTCATGCGAATATCGGAATGTCCTAGTATCCGCATAATCGTAAAAGCATCAGCACCTGCATCCGCCATTCGGGTAGCCGAGGTATGGCGTAAATCGTGGAACCTTAGGTTGTTAATTTTTGCCTCTCTAACAGCGGTGCTAAAGCTCCGCTTGATGTTGTCTAAACGACCTCCGGTCCTCGGGCTTGGAAAAACCAAATCGCCTCGACGAACAACGTTCTTGAGTAGTTCCGAAACAGTAGAGTTCATTGCAACCACCCGTTTTTTACCAGACTTACTCTGCTGAACAAGGATAATGCGTCGAACGAAATCTACATCGTTCCAAGTCAGATTAAAAATCTCGCCACGCCTCAATCCAGTATGCAAGGCCAGTATGACGATCTCCCGAACGAGTGTATTGTCGTTTAATGCCGCCAGAAGCACTCTTTCTTCTTCATCGGAGAGAACACGCGTCCTCTGGTTATTCAGCTTGAACATCCTAACCCGCCTGCAGGGATTACTTTCAATTATCTCGGCATCCACCGCCATCGAAAAGATCTTTGAAAGAATCCGAACATGATAGTTGACCGTCGTTAAGGTACGCCGCCTCTCGATACGTGTCTTTTTCTTCTTATTTTCAAAGACGATGGGCTTTGCCAAAAGTTCCTGCTTGAACGTTTCGATCAGGGGCGAGGTTATCTGTCTGAGCGTTTTGTTTTTGAACGCCTTAACCAACGCTCGACAAACCGAAACATCTCCACGAAATGATCTTTTGTTCGCCTCCGAAAATGGGAGGAATGTTTCGATCACAAAATTTTCAAAGAGCACGTCGGGTTTTGCCTCGAAGCCGTAAGCCTGTTGGAATACCTGATTCATTATCACGGCTTCCGCTTGCTCGGCTTCTTTCTTCGTCCTGGCGAACTTCAATGTTCGTACAATTCGTTCGCCGTTGTAATAAAAATCACTGACCCATTTGCCAGTGTCTTTTCTTTTTCTAACTGTCACTAACTACCTCCTTCTCACGCCGTGCGAAGTTGGTTCTTCCATTTTACTCCAACTTCAATAGTTTTCGATACCTCAAGTCTCGCTCTTTTTTGCCTTTTGGAGCAGTCTTGTCGATGCTCAAAGGCGACAAGTTTACAAAGGCTTTTCGTTTCCCAGAGAGATCGTGTTTGCCAATCAAAACAAGCTCGTCACGATCAAATTGGTACTCACGGCCGGGCCTATAAAACGGAACCCTCCCCTCTCTGACCCATCTGTAGAGAGTGGATGCGGTAACACCGAAGAATTCACGAGCCTCGGTAAAGTTCAATCGCTGGCCTGCCGCTTTATCTGGTGTTTTTCGAGAGGATTCCTTTGGCTCGCAAAATTCCTTTAGAAACCCAAGCAGACTGGTCAAACCAAACGCTTTGACTTTAGGTTGATCTTCCACCGGAACTCCCGAAAAAATTTTTGAAGCTAATATCGGAAGTTTTTTCTGATTGGAAGCAACGACGACAATAAAATCAAAGCCGGCGGCCAGGCACTTGAGGACGTTGGTCACTTCATAGTCAGTTGTCGTTACAGATACTTCGCATCCGATTTTCAAATCGTCTTTCTCCAAAGAAACATCTACGCGCCCGCCGCCATCTAACACCTTTTCGATTTCAACTCGAAAACCATAAGACTCCCCCATCCGCTTTATTACGGCTTGCAACTCCTGATGATGACGGCCAGCGCTTCCGAAATTCCCTTTTGAGCTGGAAGTGATGGTTGTCGGCAACTCCGTTTTGCTTTGTTCGTTCTTGTTGTCGTTGCTTGGCAACAGCGTCATCGCAGCGGGCTCTACTTCCACACTGTGGGATGAACGCGGCCGCACGCTTTTCTTTCCGGTCGTGACTTTGGTTGCGTATTTCCTTCGGCTCTGTTCGATGATCTGACCTTTGCGGCCCTCAGCGATTTGGGGATCAACGGGCGGAAGCAAAAGAGTCTTGAGATTAAAGTCATAGTCGGACCGTCCGATTCGTGCCACCGCTTCTCCTATTCCAAGATTCTGCAAAGCGGAAGCGTCAAAGTTTGAAAAGCCGTTGGCGAAAACTTTGGCGTCGGCGTCACCAAGACGAAAACAGATGCGTGTGTAACAGTTCGACATGACGCTCGCCGCGACTTCCTGACTGCGACTCTGAATCTGACGCCATTCTTGATGACTCAGCGTTACTGAAATATTTTGTTTGCGAATTCCGGATAAGGTAGCCTCTAGGCTCGGCACGATTACATTGTGAAATTCGTCGATGTATATTGCGAAGAATGGTCTATTTGTCGAGTTTTGTCTTGAGAGAGCAATCTGGTGAAGTTTCGTTACGAGCAGCGAGCCGAGCAAATAAGAATTCTCGACCCCCAGAATTCCCTGAGACAGTTTGACCAGCAGAATTTTTTTGTGGTCCATTATCTCGCGAAAGTTTAGCTTGCTCGTCTTTTGACAGACTATGTTGCGGATTAGTTTTTGCCTTAGGAATGTATCGAGTCGGATAAGAATCGAGGCGTTTGGCTTTCCGGTGATTAAAGGAAATTCGTTGAGCCAGAAATAGCGTACACTTTCGTCCCGTACCGATTGCAGGAATTCGTTACGAAAGCTCTTTTCAACAAGGTAGCGTTTTAGATCGAGCAGAGTTCCGCCACTATCGCTTTCCAGAATGGCGAGTATCGCATTGGCTAACACTGCATCCATTACGTCACCCCAGCTCGTAGACATTCTCTTAAACGCCGCAACCATATCGGACGAGATCAGAGTTTTTTCGAGATCGCTATTAGCGTATAGAATGTTGAAACCGATTGGGTAGTCACTATCTGACGGATCGAAAAGCACGACATCCCGAATCCGGTTTTCGGGAATTCTTCCGCATACCGAGTCAATCAGTTCACCGTCCATATCGATTACGCACAGGCCTTCGTGGGCCTCGATGTCCTGAATGATGCACTGTAAGAGGAGGGTCGATTTGCCAGATCCTGTGCTGCCAATTATGTGGGTATGCCGAGTCCTCTGCTCGTTGGACAATGTAGCAAGACGCATCTTTCCGTCGTGTGTGTTCTCACCCAAAACCGAACGATGACCGAACGCAATCGGCGGTAAAGCTTTCGTCACTGAATGCGAGCGATAAAGCTTTTCGAGACTGACCGAAGATGAAGGCAAGTGGATTAGCAATGCAAGCTCCGAGGCGTTTAGAAGCATCCCGCTTCGGTAATTAGTCCGGTTTAGAACAGACAGCCGGTGATCGTTTTCCGGATAGCCGTCATTACTTAGAGCGATCAATTCGTTACCGGTCGGGGCATTGTACTGTCGCAGACTGCCGCCGATCTGTCTCACAATATCCCATGCTCTTTGGATATGAGTAGCCTGTGCCATCATCCGAATTGTGACGGCGAACAGAGGCGACGAAAGCTTATCCTTAATAGAAACAGAGAAGTTGGGATTCTGATCCTGAATGTACTTACGCCGATCCGCATTTGTTTGAAGCCTTAGAAGTTCTTCTGTCCAAGTAGCTTTGACGGGTTGAAAGAGAATCTGAAAAACCGCTTTCTCAGCTTGACCCAGCGCTGCACACGAACTGATGAGACCCGCCAGTGGATCGGGGCTGAAGGATCGAGACGAACGTAGCGGCAAAATAATACTCTTCGCAAGCCCGAAGTCTGCGACGACCGTTGGTAGCGTTTCGCTAAACTCCGAAGCCAGGAACCCTTTTCGTTCCGTGATTGATATAGCCGGGAAAAGTGCCTTCCACTGATTTTTCAGATAGGTAGCCAAATCAGGATTACAAGCCGATTGAATTGAGATCGTGTCAGAGTTCGCAGAAATCTCAAATGCTACGGGTTCCTTAAAATTGCCAAGACTAAGGAGAAACTGTTCGCTCGCCGCTGGCGTTACGTCGAGTTCAAGCGGCAACTTTATTTGCAGTTCCGTCACAGCGATCGCTCTGTAGAACGGGTTAGGTTTCGGGATGTGATCTAGGGCAGTGGTCGATTGAACAGCCGGTAGTGATCGTCCAGCATTAGGACGCACAAAGTTTCGTGTCAACAGGCCGCTGATGCCCCCGCCTACCCGTCCGTCATCACCGGTCGGTCGCTCCGATAACATAGGCGTGATCGGGCAAAACGGAGGTTCCAGTTCGACCGCAAAATCCCACAGCTTCCAACCCCGGCATCGCTGCTCCCAGGTTCTGAAGGCTTCGTACCATACTGCGTCACTTTGGTTCATTAACCCATTCGAGCTACTAACTTATTCAGCCGTAGAATTCTCTAAGCAACGGTCGCTGCTCGTTTGCCGTCAGTGGCCTTACGCCACGCTGTGCCAGCCGATTTGTAGCTTCGAGCACGCATTCCCTGATCGCTTGCTCCAGACCAAAATGCAGATCGGTTCGATAGAACGTCGGCGTTGAAATAATTCTTTCGGCGAGAACGCCTAAGAAAGGGATCTGAAAAAGGACTGTCAATACCCGTCCTGAAAAGGTCGTATAGCGCCACGAAACCAGAAGCCCTGTTCCGACCGGGACAGCGCAAATGAAACAGATCGCATCGCGATATCGGATCAATAGGTATATGCGACGCGGTGATAGCAGATGCCATTCTAGGCGTGTCACGCGCGATAGATGTAACCCGACTATCTGCCGTGCGGCAACTACTTCTTCAATGAGCGCGTAAAGTTCGAGCGGTGTTACCAGATAATGGTCGAAGTAAAGCTGATGTGTCCGGTAGTTCGGATTTGCGTTGAACGCGGTTAGGCCAATCCATCGAATCGCCCTGTACGACTTTCTAAATGGTTCGATCATCACTAATCGCACGCACGCCTTGATCGAACGCCGCAGCAATGGATTCTTTGGCGTGAGGTTACGGCCCACCCACGACAGTCCATATGCCATCATCACGATCAGAAGTATCAGTGGCAGGCATCCAAGAATCGCTGTCGATGAATCACCCATTCTCTATCGCAGATTGTAGGCCTCGGTCAGCAGGTGCTCGACATAGGTATAAGCTTCAACAAAATCGGCTGCTGGCTTGTCGAAATGCAGTTTGAACCATTTGTCATTTGGGTTAAGTAGCTGCATACAGCGACTGTGGCGGTGTTTTCCAACAAAGGCTGGCGGATCGTAAAGGTATACTTCGGCGGTTTGCCGATAACGTTGAACGATCCGGCCGCGAACATACAACCTAACAGCACCTCTGCGGTCGTATGCTAAGAAACGTCCTGAAAATGAATTGCCGCGTTCAAGAGATTCTCGCCGCCAATCGATTGGCCCGGCAAACGTTTCGACAAAACCCATAACACGATCCAGGAATTCTCCCATGGTGGTTACCTCCTCTAAATATCCGAGCAAACGAAACAGTCGTTCCGCCGTTTTACCACGCCGATTCTGTCAGGAGCGATGCCCGTAAGATCGGCTTCGCGCCAGTTGAACGCCGGTATTTTGTCCCATCCCATTAATGCCCGGTGCGTAAAAAAGACCGTAAACGCAGCTGCAAGATGACAACTTGAAATAATTGCCGACGCGCACGGCATGATTCTCTCGGGATCAAGATTCGGCAGTGCACACCACAAACAAGGTTCAATGGGCGACGCATTTTGCAGAAACGCCTGACATCGCATCCCGTCTGTCGATAGCATCGTAAAGACCGCAGGAATCTTTCGTCGCCGCGCTTCACGCGCGACCCGCAAGCGGCATTCGTTGTTATCTACTCCAGTAACAAAAATGTCTGCGGGCAGCGGGTATTTTTCAAGGGCATCTTCGAACCTGAGTCCGATTCCCGTTATGGCTCCCCCACCTACAGCCTGAGTTGCCAAGTTCTTGGCAAGAGCCTTACCTTTTGGCTGTCCTAGATCGTCTGCTCCGAAAAACTGTCGCGATAGATTTGTGCGATCCACGCGGTCATCGTCGATAACGGTGATCGACTTGGCTCCGCATCGGGCAAGTCCGACCCCGGCCCAACTGTTCAACCCTCCGCCGCCGACCAACACGATCCGGGCATCCCCCAAGAGCTTTTGATCGTGAGCGGGAATTTCTTCGTGACGTGCAAACAAATCCGACTCGGCTGGATGCGTTGCTTTTACTTCTTTGGATTGAAAAGTCTCAAGCGGGTTTTCCAAGTTCAGAAACTCAGCCGGAAATTCAGGGGCCTCTTCAACGTAACAACTGCCGTTCTTAAAAACATTTTCTATTTCTTCTGTTTCAACGTTCATACTGTTCGTCTCCTCAACTTACCAATCGATAGATACTTTCAGTCGGAGATACTACCGAGATTCCGGCCCCTTCTATCACAACATTGACCTTGCATGTTTCGACCGCAGTCCCCCAGAACCTGACGTAGCGATCCTTGACCATGATCGCGGAAACCAGATCGGGCGAGTAATCCTTCAGCCAGTCGGCGTGCTGCCGTACGTCGATATTGCTCGGATGCGTCGCTCCTGGCCCTGTTCCCGGATGTGAATGTATCCAAATTCCAAAATACGTCCCGGTTTCTGCCATCGCGATCAACGCCTGTCCTAACCGATCCGGGTCAGCCTTGACACCGCTTGAGTTCGCTTCACCCGTAACGTCGAACAAGGCAGCAATCTTTATTTTGCTGTCGATTCGACAAGCCGCCCCAACAATCATCCTCTCGGCTGGAAAAAGTGATAGCCGTAGTTGATACATCATCGCCGCCGTCAGCACCATCTGCGGAACGGACGGAAGCGCGTACTCCTTAGGAGGTTCGAGACTAATTGATTTTGAGAGATCTGACTCACTCGCAAAACCATTCAAATCAAGAGCGGTTACAAGGCCGAATTCTTGTTTTAAGTTTTGTTTTGCGACGAAGAGTTGGTTAACCGTACGCATGGTTACTTCACCGGCGTCGATCGATGTCGAGATAACACCTTTTCTAATTAAATCTTCGGTTCGTAAGATTTCAGCTTCGATAAGACTCAATGCCGATTCGGCGCTTACCAAATCCTTTGAAAAATTGGCTCGCCTCACCGCACCGTCGATATTTGTTAGGTTGTCGATTGCAATGTGCAGTTCGCGGACGGGATGAAGATCAGCCGACCGGCTTGTCAATATCTCCAAGCTTCTATCCGACTCTCGCCGAAGCGTTTGGCCGAGTCTTTGCAGAATCGGCTTAGCGTCGGGAGACGGAGGACCCGCCACAAAACTTCTAACGCCCGGCAATTTTTTAACCCTTTCCAACATTTTATTTCTCCTCCACTGTTTTACCGGTTAAGCGATTCATCGAGCACCTGTTCAAAGTAAAGGATCGCCTCATCCACGTTCCTCGGTGAACGCCGCCAATGAAGGCGAAACCAACCCGTTCCGATGCCGATCTGCTGAAAACAAGCGTGGTGCCGGTGGCGGCGAATTTCTGCGGGCGGATTGTGGATGAACGCCGATATTCTATCGCGTCGCTCCACTTCGATCCGGCCCCTGAACCGCCGCTCACCCGTTTGATAGTGCCCCTCGTATGTTTGACGTGTGCCGTCGTTTCTACGCGTCCAACCGCGTTCATCCCACGCGCCGCGACGAGGCGGACGTATCGTAGCCGGCCTAGCCGGTTCGACCTTCAATGTAGCGACCGATCTTGGAATGATGCGGGTAACGCCAGTCGGCTCGATTCGCACAACGGCTTTGGGCCGCACCACCAACATTTCGGCAGATGGCGGGATTACGATTGGCTTCGATGGTCCGATCAGTACAGTCATTGCGCTTTGTAAGCTATAACGTCGAAGGCCGGACATATAGTCCGGCCTCAACATCCGATTTAGTTGCGAAGACTTTTTGCCCATCCGCAACGGCCTGATACAGATCGTCGTTGAATCCAATGGCGCCGCCTTCGGGCTTGTTCAACTGAAAACCGTTTAGTTTTAGTTGTGCCAGAACGTCCCGGGGTTTTGTTCCCGGTAGTATCTGAACGTCTTTATATTCGCGGCTCCCGTCAGTCCCGGCCACGCTGATAATTATTTGCTTCATTGTCACCCTCCTAACCTCGATTGTTTATGAGAAAAGCTTATTGACTTTTGTCTCATAACATCTAGAATTCTAGACACTGGAGCTTCTCAATGTACTTAAAAATCCACGGAATTTCTGGAAAAAGATTCTCTAGTTTTTCCGTAAGGATTCTCGATTAATTCCGAAGGTTGTGGATCGATCTGCCCACGAGTGTATTGAATTCGATGGATTCACTTTGAACCCAAAGGATCGTCTTATCTTCAGGAAAAGAAAACGTATAGATCTTAAGGGTAGGGAATTTGATGTTTTGGTCTATCTCGCAAGGCGGCCGAACGTCTTCATTACGAAGCAGGAGTTAATAGATGGTGTTTGGGGAACTGATACTAACATCGAAGAAGGCGGTATTACGAATTACATCAACAAGATCAGAAATGCTCTAGGTGATACCGATCTCAAGCACCCACGATACATTGAAACGGTTCACGGGCGAAAAGGGTATCGCTTCATCGCGCAAAAAGTAAAACACGCGCCGTATTTTTCGGATGAAGTTCCGTCGGAATCCCCTACCGTTAAGAACAAAGGAAGTTTCCAGATCGAATCCCACAAGTTTGTTCCGATCTTTCTGGATTCAAATTGTTACGGACAGATCAAATCCGATCCGCACCAAACCCTCTGGGCTGAACACAAACAAATACCCCTTGACGAAGGAACGCTGAATGTTCTGCCCACTGGAGTGGGA
>CADEEU010000057.1 GCA_902826385.1 uncultured Acidobacteriota bacterium
TGACACGGTAGGGGTCAGCAGTTCAACTCTGCTAGTGCCTACCATTTTTGTTTTTGGAGCCACCCTTTCCAGTTTTGTTTTTCGACTTTTCCGTTGTATATTCCCGAAGTCTAATAGAAACGTGGCTCGGATTTTTGCGTATGCGTAGCTGCGTCTAAATTTATTTCATTGAGGAGAAAAATAGTATGCAAGGTGTTAATCCGGTTGGCTGGTTCGAGATATACGTTCAGGACATCGATAAAGCACAGAAATTTTATGAAACGGTCCTTTCGATTCAGATGACCGACTTACCGAATCCTACTGACGACGATCTGACGATGAAGATGTTTTCGAGTGACGAGAACACGATGACCCAAACGGGCGCGTCGGGAGCACTCGTCCGAATGGCCGGCTTTCCGAGTGGCGGGAATAGCACGCTTGTTTACTTTATCTGCGGGGATTGCTCGGTAGAAGAGAGCCGTGTAGAAGCCGCGGGCGGCGCGATATTCAAATCGAAAATGTCTATAGGACCGCATGGCTTTATCTCGCTTTGCACCGATCCAGACGGAAATATGTTCGGACTGCACTCGATGAGCTGAGAACTATCGATCTCAGGAGAATGTCATATAACCAGGTCGGCAGCGGGTGTTTCCGTTGCCGATTTTTGTTTGTTATGGCGAACTTTCATGATTCAGGTTTCGTAAAAACTTTAGAGCCGAGTCTTAACTCCACAGCTTTTTTTTAGGAGGATTAGAGCACCATGATCGAAATATTAGCGTCGCCAAAGCATCTTGTGGCGATGAAACTGTCGGGCAGTTTGACGGCGGAGGACGTGACAAAAGCGAACAAAGCTGCGGAGGACAAGTTAAAGGAAAACGAACGAATCTCATTTTTCGCCGAGGTAGATAGTTCGATGAACCTGACTTTTGAAGGGCTGTTTAAGGACCTTGTTGAGGGATTTAAGAATTTCGGCAAGTTGTCGAAGTATTATCGGACCGCCGTCGTGACGAATAAAGGCTGGATGGCAGCTCTGACAAGGGTCGAAGGACTAGTATTTTCGTCAATAGACGTACGCGTGTTCTCGCCGGAGGAGCGCGATAAGGCTTTTGCCTGGGCCGCGCAGCAGCCCGAGCCGCTTCCGAAACCTGAAGAGCCGCGGCCGTCGATACATTTCCTTCAGACGACAAACGAGAACGTCTTTGCATACGAAGTTAACGGCAAACTGCGGGAAAAGGATATCAAAGCGGCGATCGGCCAGTTCAAGCCGTATCTGGAACGTAAGGACAAGATCAATGTGCTTGCGCGGATGAAGAATTTCGGCGGATTCGACCTGCTGTCCGCCCTGGACGACGACCTGGTTAAGATCAAGTATAAATCGCTTTCGAGGGTCGAAAAATACGCGATCGTAGGCCCATCGGCGTGGATGCGGAACTTTCTGGAGCTCGTTTCGCCACTGTTTTCGGCGAAGATCAAGGTCTTCGATGAAACCGAAGAACAAGCGGCCTGGGATTGGGTAGGGGCGAGTCAGGCGTTGTTGACCGGAAAATAAGGTTAGGCGGGGCACGTCGGGCGATTCTTGTAGCTTTCGTAGGCGAATCGGAAACTCCGGCGATAAATCAACGCAAATCGTCCGGCTAACCGCGTCCCTCTATCGGCGACCCATCTCAAAGAAGCTTATGGGAACAAACAGAACGAGTCTCGCGGTGGTCGACAGTCGAATTACTAATCAGGCCACTTCCCTTTCGAGCCTTGGTTTCGACTCGGTCGTTGACGGCTCAGCTCACAGCATTAATGTCGGTCCCGCAACGTCCACCTCGTCGATCGTCGGGTTGATCAACGCGGGACTGCGAGAGATCAGCGATCCTGTAAAGCTCGATATCATCTGTCACGGAGCCGCGGGCCTTATCGACGGGGCAAGTTCGCGTGTCTATCGGCTGCAACTTGGAGAACCGGGAATCTATAACCATTCGTTCAGCCTTACCCCATGGCGCGAGTTATCCGGCAGGGTGACCAAAGTACGGTTCATGTCTTGCGGAGTTAGGAGTGAAACCATAAGCTCGAACTTTACGGATTCTGACGCCTTCGATTCACAGAATGTCCTTATGCTCGCGTTCGCCCGCACCAGCAACAGGACGGTAAAATACACTTACGAAACCTATTTCTACGACGTTGCTTTTGAATGGGACCGTAACTCCATATCGGCCCGGCCTAAACGTGTTCGAGATAGATCCGAATGGCACCCGGCGAATATTGAGATAGCCGTCATTTACTCTCGTAAAATGACCAGAAAGGCAGGCAGACCTGGGTGGAACACACACCTCTTCAGCACACGAGGCCTTTGCGTTAGTTGATTTCGTAACCAAAATTAGCCGTCGATGGGCTTGATATATATGACTTTTCCATGTAACATTTACTGTTTGTTACAAATGCGGCTTGTTTTACGACAGGCCGCAACAATTTTTCGATAAGATGCTTTCGAAGAACTTTGCTGCTTTAACAACTACTACGACCCGCTTCTAACAGCGGGACAATCGATATTCGACAAACTGAAGTTTGTCGGACGTCATAGCAAAGTCGCTCTTATCGGATCTGATCAAGTTAAGTAGTAGTGAATTGTTGATCAAAGATTTAATTTGAGCGACGCATGAATGTGGAAGCCCGCGTGTGAGCAACGGCGTGACATTCGACGTTGAGGATTACGCCTTTATTAACGTGAGGGCAATGATCTTGCGATCGACAAATGTATGAGTGA
Source organism: uncultured Acidobacteriota bacterium (assembly GCA_902826385.1). Lineage (GTDB taxonomy): Bacteria > Acidobacteriota > Blastocatellia > Pyrinomonadales > Pyrinomonadaceae > OLB17. The sequence continues at coordinate 2,732 of CADEEU010000057.1, forward strand.
ACTGACCGTAAAATTTGGAGGAAATGAGCGCTCGCTTCCCTCGCCGGCGACGGTGGCGGATGCGATTAAGGCTTTCGACCGCGACGCCCTCAAAAGCGCGTTGGCGGCGAAGGTAAACGGCGAAGAGGTCGATCTTAATAAGGAATTGGCCGCCTCGGACGAAGTTCTGTCCATCGAGCTGATCGACACGGCTACGCGGGATGGTTTGGAAGTTATCAGGCATTCGACAGCCCATCTGCTTGCTGCGGCGGTGCTCGATCTTTTTCCGGGCACGAAGCTCGGCGTCGGGCCGGCCCTTATGGACGATCCGCGTTACGGTTTTTATTACGACGTTATCGCGCCGCGAAATTTGACGGAAGAAGATCTGCCGGTCATCGAAAAAAAGATGAAGTCGATGGCGAAGCAGAATCTTGTCTATCGCCGCCAAGAGATCGAGAAAGCAAAAGTTCTTGACATTTTCAAAGAGCGGGACGAGCCGCTCAAGTGTGAGCTGATCGATGAAAAGGCTGGTATTTCGGCCAGCATTTATTACATCGATAACTCGCCGTTCATCGACTTCTGTCTGGGTCCGCACGTGCCGCATACCGGAAAATTAAAAGCCTTCAGGCTGCTCGCATTGTCCGGTGCCTATTGGAAAGGCGACGCGGACAACCAGCAGATGCAGCGTATTTACGGGACTGCTTTCTCGACACAGGAAGAACTGGACGCGTGGGTCAAGCAGCGTGAGGAAGCGGAAAAACGCGATCACCGCAAGCTCGGGAAACAACTCGATCTTTTTTCGATCGACGACGATTACGGCCAGGGCTTGATCCTGTGGCATCCGAAGGGCGGCATCGTCCGCAGCGAGATGGAGAAGCTTCTCAGGGAAGAACTGGAGAAGCGAGCCTATAGTTTTGTATACACGCCGCACATCGCTAAACGCGATCTGTGGGTGACGAGCGGCCACGAAGGTAATTACTCCGATTCGATGTACGCGCCGACGAGCATCGAAGACGAGGAATATCGGTTAAAACCGATGAACTGCCCGTTTCATATCGGCATTTACAAATCTTCGCCGCGATCGTATCGCGACCTGCCACAGCGTTACTCAGAAATGGGCACCGTCTATCGTGCCGAGCTTTCGGGAACTTTGCACGGGCTGATGCGCGTTCGCGGATTTACAGTCGACGACGCTCATCTTTTTGTCCGGCCCGATCAGGTTCAGGTCGAGGTTTCGGACTGTCTCGATTTTGCCATCAAGGTTTTTGAGACCTACGGTTTCGAAAAAGTAAAATTCGAGCTGTCGGTGCGTGGCGATGCCGAGAACAAAGGCTATCTCGGTGCGGATGAAGATTGGGCTTCGGCCGAAGAGCGGCTTGCCAGCGCGTTGCGCGAGCGAAACATTTCTTACGAACGTATCGAAGGCGAGGCCGCGTTTTACGGACCAAAGATCGATATCAAGATCGAAGATGCCATCGGCCGCGTTTGGCAGCTTGGGACGATTCAGCTCGATTTCAACTTGCCGGAACGGTTTAAGCTTGAATACACGGGCGAGGACAATCAGAAGCATCAGCCGATCATGATCCACCGGGCGTTGTTCGGTTCGATCGAACGATTCTTCGGCGTGCTGATCGAGCATTACGCCGGTGCGTTCCCGCTGTGGCTGGCTCCGGTACAGGTTGCCGTGCTTCCGATCACGGACCGCATCAACGAATATGCCGACACGGTAGCGAAAGAGTTGAAGGACGCGGGTTTCAGAGTTGAAGCGAACCTGAAATCTGATAAAATCGGGGCGAAAATTCGCGACGCGCAATTGCAGAAGGTTCCGTATATGCTCGTATTGGGCGATCAGGAACTGGAAGCTGGCAAAGTGGCGGTTCGCGAAAGAAAAGAAGGAGACATCGGTGCGATGTCTTTGGAGGAGTTCAGGGAGAAAATCACGCGGCAGAAGTTGCTGCGTTCGCTCTAACAGAGCAGAAACGCGAGTGCGAACGAGCGTGCCGCAGGCTCTGCATGCACGCTCCCTAACGGTCGCGTTTCCGCCCGGGCAACTAACAAAAGGAGGCAAATATCGCTAGAAGATTTGGTGGAAGAAATTTTCGGCCGCGGCAGCGTGAACCGCTGCATCGCACGAATGAAAGGATAAGAGTTCCTTCGGTCCGCGTCGTAACCGAAGACGGCGAGACATTTGGCGTGATGGACACGCGCGATGCCGTTGCAAAGGCCCGTGAAATGGGATTGGACCTGGTCGAGATATCGCCTGCGGCAAAGCCGCCGGTTTGCAAGATCATCGATTACGGCAAGTTCCTGTACGAGGCGAAGAAAAAGGCCCACGAGGCCAAGAAGAAACAGGTCAACGTTCAGGTAAAAGAGATAAAGTTTCGCCCTGGCACGGACGATCACGATTACAGTTATCGCATGGAGCACGCCCGTGAATGGCTGGGAGAAGGCGACAAGGTGAGGGCGGCGATCGCGTTTCGCGGACGCGAAATGACGCACCGTGAGCTCGGTGCAAAGATTTTGAAAAAGCTGACCGCGGACCTGGCCGATATAGCCGAGGTCGAGGTGGCGCCGAAGATGGAAGGTTATCAGATGTTTACCATCTTCCATCCGAAAAAGGTCGAGGTTAAGAAGGCGGCGCCTGCTTCGCCAAAGGAGCCTGCGAAAGAAAAGGCAGCCGAAAAGCCGAAGCGCGAGCAAAAAGAAGCAAAGGCGGAAGCGGTGGTTAAAAGCGACGACGAGATCTTTTAATTCGCGGACACGCGATCACAAATTTTTTCAACAGTTATTTTTTGCAGGAGTTTATTATGCCAAAACTAAAAACACACAAGGGTGCGGCAAAGCGTTTTCGCTCGACAGCGTCGGGCAAATTCAAACGCGGACATTCGCACGCGCGACATATTTTGACTAAGAAAACGGCCAAGCGTAAACGCAACCTCGACATCGACGTAATGGTGAGCGAAGGCGACCAAAAACGCGTCGAGAAGATGCTGCCGTACGGACGCGATTAAAGGATTCATTCATTTTTCCATTTGTTCATTTATTCATTTCGAATGACTCAATGAACAAATGAACAGATTTTATCGGAGGGCTTTAATAACATGCCTAGAGCAAAACGTGGTAATAAGCGTTTAGAGAAACGCAAAAAAATATTGGCCTTAGCCAAAGGCTTTCGTGGAACTAAGTCGAAGCTGTACCGTTCGGCGAAAGAGTCTGTCGAGCGCGCATTAAATTTCGCCTACACCGGCCGCAAGTTGAAGAAACGCGATTTTCGAAAGTTGTGGATCGTCCGCATCAATGCGGCCTGCCGTTTGAACGATATCAAATATTCGCAGTTCATCCACGGCCTGAACCTGGCCGAGATCGAACTCGACCGCAAAGTATTGGCCGATATGGCAGTGAAACAGCCTGATGCCTTTGCTGCTGTGGTCGGACAGGCAAAGGATGCGCTGGGTAAGCAGCAGCCCGCTGCTTAGCTCAAAAAGAAAGTTCATTAGCCGCAGATCAACGCAGATTTTCGCAGATTCATTATCTGCGTTTATCCGCGAAAATCGGCGGCTAAATTCTTATTGGCACTCAGATCCCTCTTCGCTTCGGCAAACTTTTCGATCGCAAAATCCAGGTCCTTTTTTGAGTGAGCCGCAGAAACCTGAGTTCTGATCCTTGCTTTCCCTTTCGGAACGACCGGAAATGAGAACGGAATAACGTAAACGCCTTTCTCAAGCAACGTGTTCGCCATATGCACGGCGGGCTGAGCTTCACCAAACATTACCGGGACTATCGGGTGTTCGCCCGGCAGGACTTCGAGGCCGATTTCGGTTATTTTTTCGCGGAAATAGCGGGTGTTTTCCATGAGCTTGTCGCGAAGTTCGGTGGATTGCATCAGCAGATCGATCGCGGCAATCGAAGCGGCGACGATCGGCGGGGCGACGGAGTTTGAGAAGAGGTAGGGCCGCGAGCGCTGTCTTAGCAATTCTATGATTTCCTTTTTGCCGCTGGTATAGCCGCCGCTGGCTCCGCCGAGGGCTTTGCCGAGGGTACCGGTGATGACGTCGATGCGGTCCATCACGTTGTGGTGTTCGTGCGTCCCGCGGCCCGTTTTGCCCATAAACCCAACGGCGTGGGAATCGTCGACCATCACTAGCGCGTCATGTTTTTCAGCCAGATCACATATCTCCGGCAGCTTTGCGATATAACCATCCATCGAAAAAACGCCGTCGGTAGCGATCATCTTGAACCTTGCCGATTTCGCCTCTTCCAGCTTCGACTCAAGGTCGGCCATGTCGCTGTTCTTGTACCGGAACCGCTGCGCCTTGCACAACCGTACGCCATCTATGATGCTGGCGTGGTTCAACTCATCGGAAATAACCGCGTCCTCCTCACCCAGCAGCGTCTCGAACAACCCGCCGTTTGCGTCGAAGCAGCTTGTATAGAGGATCGTATCCTCGGTCCCAAGAAATTCGCTGATCTTCCGCTCCAGCTCCTTATGAATCGCTTGCGTACCACAGATGAACCTTACCGACGACAGCCCATAACCCCATTCATCCAATGATTTCCTCGCCGCATCAACTATCGCCGGATGATCGCTCAACCCAAGATAGTTGTTGGCACACATGTTCAACACTTCCCTGCCACCCACATCGATCCGCGCGTCCTGCGGGCCGTCGATGATGCGTTCGGATTTGTAAAGTCCGGCTTCACGAATTTCGTTTACAGCGTTTTCTAGATGCTGTTTAAAGTTGGAGTACATAACGTGGTCACCGATCGAGCCCGAAATCCGGATCGCGCCGATCGTGTTTTAGGGCCAAGACCCGAACCGACGTCTCGTCTGCTATCTGGTAGAGGATGTGATAAGGAAATCTGTGAAAGTTTATCCTGCGAATGCCATCTCGAACAACGGGATATGTACGAGGTCGTTCGGAGATAATTCGTCTGCAGCGTCTGAACTCGTCATAAAATTCCGTCGCTATCTGGCTGCCGGCCTCTCTCAAATAATACGCCATTGCAGATTCCAGGTCTGAATAGACCCTGCTATTTAATCGGACACGCATTGGGGAAAGCGCTTCTTCATCATTTCGTCTAACTGTTCCATTGAGATCGACATCGCCGGGTCCTCATCCATCTCTTTACTTCGACGAATTGCTTCTTCGATGCCGTCATCATCGTCTTCGATGAACGGCCCCTGGAGCGAAGCGATCAGCTTTTCCGCAAGCTTGGCGCGTTCGGAATCCGAAAGACTCAATGCAAGTTCTTCTGCTTCTGTGATTACCGACATTATGATTTCTCTTCTCCGAATAATTCTCGGTTAGACATTATAGCCACTTGTCAGATAACTCTCTCGCCTCGGAATGTGGCTTCAACCTTCTCGCATCGGAATCTTGAATCCCTTTCGAGATCGAATCCCCTCTTGACTTTGAAAATTTCATCCCTCAAATCACGCACACTCTGCTCTTTCAATTCAGCAAGCGAATCAAGGAGCGATGCATCCTCGATCACCGACAGCCATTGGATCAATTCCAACTTATGCTCTTGAATGCTGGTCTTCACCATCAAGAAATTTTAGCATATCGGCGTGTCCCGTAGATCGCCGGTCGATGCTGTTCGGATTTTCGCTACAGTGTCTCTACTTCCATAATGAACGACGTTAAATCAAGATGCTCGCCAGTTTTGGGTACAAACATTCGGTACGTGTCCGGTTCGGGCCGTTGGATATGAATATGCCAATATGTCTTTCCGTTTCTTGTCGTTGTGTTCAAATGTGGAAGCTTTTCGCTCATCACCTCGGTGGGAATGACAAACGCGAATGTTTGATCCACGCAGCCCAGTGCGAGGAAGCCTGAATTAGTCTTGTCCAAGAATTGTTGCCACGGCGTATGATGAGCGTACCAATATTTCACAGTTTTGTCATAGAACTTAGAGATTGTGCACACCACGCCAACCGACCGATCACTCGTTGAGTAAAGAGCTTTGCTTTTCTTAATAAGTTTTATGCCTCGCGATTTTTCGATTGCTCGCAAAATATTCGCACGAAGTGAATCGATCACGGTCCTTTCGGTAAATTCAAAAGGTCCCCTAGACTCTACTTCGCCAGTACTATCCATTTCGGAACGGTTGTCGTTTTCAACTGCGGCCTCCACATCCTGTGCGGTCGTAAACATAACATCCACCAGTCGATCGAGTCGAGTGTATTCCATTGGAATGAGGACGCTACGAATCTTTTCAGCCGTTAATGGATCTTCTGTACTCTCTTTTAGACGCACAAGATTTATTAGAGAATCGACGCTGACTAGCCGCATATCCCAAGCGTGACGCGAGCCACGAACTTGAGCCTCCATTTGCCCTGTATCATATCGACCAACAACCAACAGCATCGAATTCCTCCCTACAATTTCGGCACTAGCAAGGAGACTATCTCTGTAGTTGGCAATCGTATCTACCGACATGCTGTACGCATCTGTTGTTTTCACCTCGATTAGCAGCGTATGGCCTTCCGGACTTCGCCAGAGGCCATCATTGCCAACCGAGTTTCTTGTTCCTTGATATCGACCGTTCACCACATCGTAATCGAGACGACGGCCTAGCTCGTTAACGATATCCTGTAAAACCTTTCCGTTATTATCGAATCGATGTGTTAGACATTGGTCGGCATACTCAGCAAGTTTTTCACTCTCAACTTCTGAAAAGAAGTGCCGAAGCTCTCGAGAGCATTCCGAGTCATCTCCAAGACGACCGTCACCTGCGGTGGCCAAGAGTTGTTCGATCGATAATTCAAGAATCGTCTCCTGATTCGAGTCCCATAAAGCTATTAATGGCATATATTTGACTATTCTTATATGTCCGCAAAATCCAAAATCACCTTCCCACAATCACCTGACCTGATCGCCTCGAATCCCTGCTCGAAATTCTTGTATGAATACCGATGCGTAATGACCGGTGAGATATCTACGCCCGTCTCCAATAACACGCTCATCTGGTACCAGGTTTCGTACATTTGGCGGCCGTAGATGCCTTTGATGGTGATCATGTTGAAGATGACGGTTTTCCAGTCGATGGCGAACTGTTCGCTTGGGATACCGAGGAAGGCGATGTGGCCGCCGTGGAACATATTGGCGAGCATGTCCTTGAAAGCCGCGGGTACGCCGGACATCTCCATCCCGACGTCGAAGCCTTCCTTCATACCCAGTTCTTTTTGTAGGTCCTTGATCGAGGTCTTACTGACATCGACCGCTCTCGTGACGTGTCCCATCTTTTCGGCGAGTTCGAGGCGGAAGCGGTTGATGTCGGTGATGACGATATTGCGTGCACCGGCATGCTTTGCGACGGCGGCGGCCATAATTCCGATCGGTCCGGCACCGGTGATAAGTACGTCCTCTCCAAAAACCTCGAATTCAAGCGCCGTGTGGACGGCGTTGCCGAACGGATCAAAGATTGCGGCAACGTCAAGGTCGATATCCGGCTTGTGCTTCCAGATATTTGTGTACGGAACCGAGATGTACTCGGTAAACCCGCCGTTTGTATTGACACCGACGCCGCGGGTGTTTGCGCAAAGGGCACGCTGACCGGCCATGCAATTGCGGCAGCGTCCGCAAACCAGATGGCCCTCGACACTGACGATGTCGCCGGGCGCAAAATCGATGACGTTCGAGCCCACGTCGACGATCTCGCCGACAAATTCGTGACCGATCGTCGTCGGTATCTTGATCGTCGCCTGCGCCCAGGCGTCCCAGTTATAGATATGCAGATCGGTGCCGCAGATGCCGCCTTTTTTGACGCGGATCATCACGTCGTTTATGCCCATTTCCGGCTCGGGCACGTCCTCGATCCAGAGTCCGGGCTCGGCTTTGCTTTTTACTATTGCTTTCATCTAATTAATTGGTTTAACTCAGCTTCCGATGATATCAGCGGTAACTATCCACTATCAACTAACCACTATTAACTGAACAAATAGAATCTCTCCTTCAGTGGATAATGGTTAGTTGAGAGTGGACAGTTTCAGCTAGAGCAGTGTTTACGTCTGCCGTAGCTGCTGGTAGAATTACGTGTTTCAGTGTCTATCCTGCCCTGACCTGATATTCTAATTATTTATGGCTGATGAAAGAGTAACGGTCGAAGCCGCTCGTGAAGCCTTCGACCGCGATTTTGAAAAATTTAATGACCTGGATTTGAATGGCATCGGCTTGGCCGACGTGCAGGCGATGCTGCGCGAAGTGGGCGAGATAAAGGTTCGCCACACTGGTAAGAAAAGCGTACTGGCCGGTTCAAAGAAGCTAATCGGTAAGGTCGCGGCCGAAGAGCGTGGCGAATTTGGGCAGCTTGTGCAATCGGTTGAAAAATCGGTCATCGAAAGAATCGAAGAAACCGAAAGCAAGCTTAACGAGTTTATCTCCAAAGCTAAGACCGAGGCCGAACGGCTGGATGTGACAATTCCAGGCAGGCGACCACGGACTGGACATCTACATCCGATTACCATCCTGCGACAAAAGATTGAAGATATTTTCGTTTCGATGGGCTATGCGATCGAGGACGACCGCGAGATCGAGACGGACTACTATAATTTCGACGCCCTGAATATCCCGCAGGGACATCCGGCCCGTGAGTCGCAGGACACGTTTTACACGACCGACGGCTTTGCGTTGCGCTCACAGACGTCTACCGTTCAAATCCGCGCGATGGAACGGCGTGGCGTGCCGATCCGCATTATTGCTCCAGGCAAGGTCTTCCGCCGCGACACGCCGGACATGACGCATGTCCCGATGTTTCATCAGATCGAAGGGCTGTGTGTCGATAAAGGTATCACGATGGCGCATCTGAAAGGTACCGTTACCGAATGGCTCAAGCGGCTGTTTGGCGAGGATACGGTTACGCGTTTTCGGCCGTCTTACTTCCCTTTTACCGAACCGTCGGCGGAGTTCGACTTTTCGTGCTTCAAATGCCACGGTACGGGAACAGTGGGCAGTGGGCAGTGGGCAGTAGGCAGTGAAGAAAAACGGCCAACCGCCGCCGGCCAACCGCCGACCGATCGTTGCCGCCCGTGCAAAGGCTCCGGCTGGATGGAACTCGGGGGCTCTGGTATGGTTCACCCGAATGTGCTGCGGGCTGTAGGAGTCGATCCGCAGGAATATTCAGGCTTCGCGTTCGGCTTCGGCCTTGAACGCATGGCCGCGTTGATGTTCAACATCGACGACATCAGACATATGTTCGAGAACGATGTGCGGTTTTTGGAGCAGTTCCGTTAGTTCCATTTTTGTCACTAACTCTCATCGCAAGCGAATTGTGCGTTTTACCGACACCTTCTTCCTTATCTTGCTCATCGCGGCGATATGTTGCCTGCTCGTCGTCGGTAAGCGTGCTCGAGATCTTCTGATTAGACGAGATTCAGGTTTTTGCTCCTTTGTCCCTTCCACTCGCTCGACTTAAGCCGTTTGCTTTTGGTTTCGCTTGCTATACAATTTCAGAAGCAACGTCTTAGAACAACTTGGACACTCCGCCGTTGAGCTCCTTTTAGATATTTCAACGACTGAATCCAAAAGCCCCCGAATTTCGGTCAATGGTTTTTCGATCAGGCTGACCGCCCACGTCGGCCCGGAAGGCCTGAACCTTGCCACCACCCCCATATTTTCAACGAACACAGGAGGTTAGTAATGAGCGATGAATTTATGCGCGAAAAGCGCCGCGATCTGTCGGGAATTGGTATGTCCCGGCGATGCTTTTTACACAGTGCCGTTGTCGCGGTCGGCGTGGCCGGAATTGCATTTGGTCAGGATCCGATCAACGGCTTAGGCGACAAGCCTTTTATCCCGGACGGTACGGGGACTTGCGACTGCGTGACCGATGCGGCCGTGCCGTTGACGGCGGTTGCGATGCTTGGCGGAAAATATTACGGCTTTGCGGGAACGAGCACCGGACCTCGGGTATATTCGCTGAGCGTTGATCGCGGACGCGAGGTCAAATTGGACTCGCCGATCAAGCTTGGGCTGCCTGAAGGCTTCGTGTTCGGGTCGCTCGGTGTCGCACGCGGTGGGCTCGTGGTGACCGGAGGGCTTCCCTTCGTTGTCGAAACGATAGAGGTCGATTACGAGTTGACCGAGGACGTACGCCAGGCAATGGACAACAGCATACCGGAAGGCATTCCGACAACCGGCAGGAAACAGGTCGATATCATGGGGGTCGAACCGGTGGTTTTCATGGTCGGGCGCGGCATTGCCGAGCGGGTACAGCTTCCCGAAATGCCGAAGCGTTCGTTCGCCGTCGCTACTGCCATCACTGAAAGCCGAAACGGTGGTATGGCCGTCATGATCGAACATTCGGACGGAATGAACGAGAGTTTTTACGCCTCAGCGATCGATGTGATCGAAGAAGCGGGACGCGACTGGAATATTTTCAGCACTGCTCGCGAACTCGGCGAAAGCGGCCCGAATTACCTTGCGGCGGACGAAAGTGGTTTGATTGCGGGGATTAACTCAGCAGAAGGCTCACTGCTTGTCAGGCCGTCTGACGGCCTCGCACGGCCCGGAGCAACGACCGCTTCCGAACGAATCCTGGCACTTGTTCCCGGATACGGAGGAGTGACTGCTTTAACCGGCGACAACACTGGCAAGCGATTTTGGTCGTCGGTAGATTCAGCAGGCCGACTTGCATGGGGCGTCGAGGCGACGATCACAAAAGACGACATAGTCGGCGCTGCTGCGGTTTCCGGCACTAAAGGCCAAGTCGTTATGCTCGGCCGTCGTTCTGCCCTGCTTGTTGAGAATATTCCTTACGTCAGCCAGGTAAAAGGAGGTATCCGCAATGTCATGTAGAAACACGA
>CADEEU010000058.1 GCA_902826385.1 uncultured Acidobacteriota bacterium
CGACAACGGCGGTGCCGTGCTGGTCGTCGTGGAATACGGGAATATCGAGTTCTTCCTTCAAACGTTCCTCGATCTCAAAACATCGCGGGGCTGAAATGTCTTCCAGATTGATGCCGCCGAAAGCGACCGAAATATTTTTGATCGTCTGGACGATCTCGTGCGGATCTTTGGTATTGAGACAGATCGGAAACGCGTCCACGCCGCCGAATTCTTTGAAAAGCTGGGCTTTACCTTCCATCACCGGCATAGCGGCCGCCGGGCCAATGTCGCCCAAACCGAGCACGGCGGTGCCGTCGGAAATAACCGCGACTGTATTTTTCTTTATCGTAAGATTGAAAGCTTTTTCGGGGTCTTTTGCGATGGCCTCGCAAACGCGTGCGACGCCCGGGGTGTATGCCATCGAAAGATCGCTTCGCGTTTTGAGCTGCATTTTTGACGTAACTTCGATCTTGCCGCCGAGGTGCATCAAAAACGTCCGGTCCGAAATGTTCACGACCTCGACGCCGTCGATATCGTTCAACGCAGCGACGATCTCCTCGTCATGCTTTTCCGAAGAGGCGTTTACGGTAATGTCGCGGATGAGAAAATCTTTGCCGACGCTGACAATGTCTATGCCTTCAATATCGCCGCCTGCACGGCCGATCGCGGTCGTTATCGCTCCGAGCTTTCCGGGTTGATTGTGGATCCTGATTCTGAGAGTAAGACTATAGCTGGCATTGGGCGTAGGTTTATTGGACATAAAAGATTAGGTTAGCTTTGGGGAATCTAAACCGCAAGGGATGCCGGCCAGCGCCTGAGGTTGCGAGATTACGCAAATCGCGAATTTTTGAAAAAATGGACCGAAGGGTCGGCCCCGACTTCTGGTTTTTGAAGCAGCAAACCCTTGGCTTCCAGAGCAGGAATAATCTGTTCTTTCGCGCGCCCGTTGTGCTCGTGTATTTCCATGATCAGATATCGGCAAGTGGAGATCAAATTGTGATTCGGCTCAAGAAACACTTCGAACTCAGCCCCTTCGACATCGATCTTGCAGACATCGATTACCTGGCCGGAAAAATACTCCGCACAAAAATGATCGAGCGTTAGTCCCTGAATCGTGTAACGTTCGCCTTCTTCGTTTGAGGTTCCAGCATAGATACTGTCCGAAACACTTCCCCGGCCAAGCGTGACCTCGACCGAGCGAGCAGAACCGCAAAGGGCGGCGTTAACGGGGACGACCTCGCAGTCGAGATTCCTTGTAAGATTGAAGTGAAGGCGAACAAAAGTCTGCGGGTTGAATTCGACGCTCACCACGCGGTTGAGCTTTATCCCACTGGTCGCGAACAACAGCGGAAATCCGCCGTTGTTCGCGCCGAGATCGAGAACATTTGCCGGACCGTCGAAAGTCATTTTCGGCAGAAAACGCCGATACATCGGCGACAGCAGAATTTCGCGGGCACCATTTGCATCGCCTCCGGCATGATCGATAAGTATCTCCGCTCCCTTGTAGCTATAGACGTGCAAACTCTCTTTGCGAAAAAAAGTCTTGGTAACGGCTAACCACAAACGGTTGTCGAAAGCCCATACTTCTCGCAATCCCCTTAATTTATTACTCAAACTCATTACGTGTTGCGCCATCAAACGGCGATAACGTGCACCGATGCACGGTCATGAGGTTCTGTGCCGTTTACGAATCTTTCAAGATTGTACCAGACTGACTCGTAAGGGATACCGTTCATGCAGGGGTGTCCGGGCAAGTCACACGCCGGTAAATGACAGCCCGCACACTTCACGGGATGATAGACGAGCGTATGCCCGTTTCCGAGCGGATACCACATTCCCGGGTTGTTTTTTTCTCCATAGATGGCGAAACATCTTGTTCCGACCGCGGCAGCAAGGTGGGTAGTTCCCGTATCAAGGCCGATGTGATAGGCGCTTTTTGTCAGCAACGCCGCAGATTGTCTGACCGAGAATTGACCTGCTGCATTGATGCCGCTTCCCCAAACTTCGATCAGTTTTTCCCCGATTTCGAGCTCCGCCTTACCGCCGACAATAATAATTTCGCACGGGTAGCTCTTCATCAACTGGTTGCCCAGCCGCGCAAAACTTTCTATCGGCCAGACATTCGCCTGCGACTTACAGCCAGGTCCGAGAGTGATCAAGGGCAAATCCGGAAATTTTCTTTTGCTACCAAGCCACAAATCGATTTCAGTCAGTTCAGATTCGCTGAAAGTCATCAGCGGAATGCAAAAATCTTCGTCCAGGTTGCTTTCAATTCCGTCCAGTTCCAGCCGCTTTATTTTGAGTACGGCCTCATGATCGACAGGGGCCGGGTGTCCGTTTTCGTCCAGCGGACACAACTCAGCGTCCGAAAGAGCGTGAAATCCGTAAAGTTGCTTGATACCGGCCGAACGAAAAAAAATCCGGTCCCGCAAGACGGCCTTCGCAGGCCTTTCACTCATTATCAGATACGCGGCAGCGCTGAATCGCTCCGCCTTGAGACTTCGCCAAAGGTCGTAGAATCCGGCAAAACGTGTTTTGCCGGACATGCGACTGTCATATGTTAGATATCGATCGACGAGTTCGTTGGGAATAACCTGAGACGAAGCAACGATATTGCCGGCTTCGAAATTCTGCAGCATCACTATTTCGGCGTCGTGAAAAAAACGCCGGACGGCCCGCAGAGCGGGAATGGCGACGAGTGAATCTCCCAAAGAGCCGAAAAGATACACGAGTACTTTTTTCTTAATATTCCCATCGCGGGACCCAGTTTGAAGCATAAAACAGAAGTTTAGTGGGAATGCGACGCGGCCGGACGAAGAAGTCCGCGCATAACGCCCAGAACCGTAACTTCGTCCGCGGGAAACGTGGCGGCATCAAAGTCGGGATTCGCACATCGAAGCTCAACCTCAGTTCCTATGTTATGGAACATTCCAAGTCGCGTCTTGCCGTCGGCGGTTTCCACAACGACAGTCTGGCCTCGCCGAGCGTAATTTCGCTTTTCCAGAACGACGATGTCGTCTTCGCAGATCTGCTGTTCGATCATAGAGTCGTCCACTACTTTGTAGGCGAAAACTTCGCCGGCCGGAATTTCTCCGAGCATAAATCTCGGTATCGGCATCGGCGATCTTTCGACGACTAGAAACGAACCGTTGCCGTCAACCTCGATCAATTCGATACTGCATACCAAATCCGACGACATCGACTTCGACGGAATTTCGATACCAAAGCTGCCATTGGTCCGTCGGCGTGCAAGCAGCCCCTGATTTTCGAGCGCCACGATGTGCCGCTGAATTCCGCCCTTTGAAGACACGCCCAGCCGCTGTGCTATCTGTTGATACGACGGTTCGTAACCGTTGCGATCAACGAAGCTGGTAATGTAGTCCAGCACCTCTTTTTGCCGTTTTGTCCGCGGGTACACGCTCCGATTTTATTACACCTGCAAGAAAGTTCAAGACGGCGGCGGAGCATTGTTAATCGTGCGTCCCGAGCAAACCCGCATTTACAACAATCGATTTTGGTATAATTTCCATCTAAGAAAAGCCACGTGCAGGAGAAAACGGTATTAACGGAATTCACGGTTTTACACAGGGCCTGAAACAAAATCAGCTTCGCCGCATCGAAAAACTATCTACTCGGCGGGTTCCGGCGGACCAGATCGTTTCGGCGGAACTGGCCCGCCAGATGTCAGAGCTTTCGAACGAGACCGGACGTCAGATCGGCGTCCTTCTCAATCGAAAGGGGAAGGTCGAGTATGTAATGGTCGGAACGGCCAAGCAGCTCGAGATGCCGGATTTCGGACGCTCACGTGTATCGACCGACCGTTTCCGCGGCCTGCGGTGCGTACACACGCATTTGCAGGGCGAATCGCTGACTCAGGACGACCTTACGGACCTTGCCTTGCTTCGGCTGGATTTGATGTCGATCATCCAGGTGGACAAATCGAGCGGCCTGCCCGGCCTGGTTCACTCGGCCCACTTGCTTCCTGCATCCGGTCCTGCAGCAGAGGTCAACGGTGCTGATGGGTCGGCTCCGTACGAATTTCTAAGCCCGGCAATTCCTTCTCAACTCGACACCGATTTCTCTGCACTGATCGAATCGCTCGAAGACGAAATGGCACGCCTGCGCCAGACGGCGCGTCAGCGGCAGACGAATCGAGACCGAGCGATATTGATCGCTGCGACGACCGGCTACACGGATGAGGCCGAGGAATCGCTGACCGAGCTGGAAGAGCTCGCGCTTTCCGCTGACGTGGTCGTGCTGGACAAGATCGTTCAACGCCGCTCACAGATAGATCCTCGGACCGTTATCGGTCAAGGAAAGCTACAGGAGCTCCTTATTCGCTCGATGAGGCTAGGGGCCGACCTGATAATTTTCGATTCGGAGCTGACGCCGACACAGGTGAGAATTTTGTCAGAAGCCACCGATCTCAAAGTAATCGACCGTCCGCAGTTGATCCTCGACATCTTCGCACAGCGGGCACAGTCACGCGAAGGTAAATTACAGGTCGAACTTGCTCAACTGAAATATTTGCTGCCGCGGCTTGTGATGGGACAGAATTCCGCATTTTCTCGTCTGGCTGGCGGTATAGGCGGACGCGGGCCGGGCGAAACGAAACTCGAAACCGATCGTCGGCGTGTTCGCAGCCGCGTGGCCCAACTCGAAAAGCAGGTCGAGGGTTTAAGGCGTCAGCGATATGAACGCCGCAAAAACCGGGCACAAAAGAACCTGCCTGTTATCTCGTTGGTCGGTTACACGAACGCGGGCAAATCGACGCTGTTGAATGCTCTAACGCAAAGCAGCGTTTACGCGGAAAAGAAAATGTTTGCGACCCTCGATCCGACCTCGCGTCGCCTTCGCCTGCCGTATGAGCAGGAAGTCATAATCAACGACACGGTCGGTTTTATCCGCGACCTGCCTGAAACGCTTGTTGCCGCTTTTCGAGCGACACTTGAAGAAATATCCGACAGCGATCTGCTCGTGCATGTTGTCGACGCCGCAAATCCGGCCGCGTTGCAGCAGATCGAATCCGTAGACAAGATACTTAAGGATCTGGAGCTGCACGAGATTCCACAGATTATCGTTCTGAACAAAATCGATCTTACCGAAAGCGAGCAATTTCAGGCATTAACACGACAGTTGTCCCTTGACAAAGCCGTCCCGTACGTGTCAGTTTCGGCTATCCAGCCGAAATCTTTGGATGTGTTGGTTGCACGAATTGGCGACCGTATGAACAAGTTTGAAATTGCGGTTGGATAAATTATCGTCCTGCCTTATTCCTTTACGATTAGACGTTTATGGCCTGATCTAAAGAAACCACGGAGAAAGAGAAAAACAGGAATTAAGAAGGAAGAACACGTTCCAAAATGAACAAGCGACCACAAGACCTGGCATCTTCTTCATCGCGTATGCGGCGAAGATTTTGGGGTTTGGTCACGGGACCGTTTTGGAATTTGTCCGAGAACCAGCGGTTTTGGATCGGCTTTGCCGTTTTGTGCATTTTGACCACGCTGCTGATCAATAATCCCGTCTGGCGGGCAACCGGCGAGTACGTCTATAAAGAAGGCGATATCGCGCGCGAAAGCATTATCTCGCCGGCCGACATTTATTTCGTCGACGACGAAGAGACCGAGCGGATAAGGCAGACGACTCGAGAAACGGTCGCACCTATATTTGCATTCGAGCCAAAACGCGCGGATGAGGCCGTGCAAAGCTTTCGAGCAGCGTGGGAAAGTTTACAGCGTCGCTCGGAGTCGGCACCGGCGGAAAAGACCAACGCGAACCACAAATCCGAGGCACGCTGGACAGGCGTTGGCGGAGAGGAGCTGGGCAAGGTCTTCGGGGCCAGGAATTTTAGTACGAACGAGCTCGACGCCGTTATCCGCATTCTTCGCGAAAACAGTTCGGGCGATATCTATTCGGACCAGGATGCACCGCACTTGGCCAACGAAATTTCTATCGTCGACCGGCAAAAACCAACCGAATCGCGTCAGGCCCAAAACGCGGCTATGACCATGACTGCCGTCACCGATGCCCGCGAGCGTCTGGGACAGCAGCTGACGGAAATACGCAGCTTTTCGCCCAAAGAAGTCGAAGCGTTCAACGCCGCTCTCGGGCCGCTCGTTCAGCCGAGCATAATTTACGACAGCTCCGCGACCGAAAACGCTCGACGGATAGTGGCCGAAAGCGTACAGCCGCTTACTATCTCGCTGAAACGAAGCGAGAAGATCGTCGAGGAAGGTCAAAAGATCACGCCGCAGATGGTTTTGCAGATCGCGGCGATCCGGAATTATTCCACTTCGACCCGAACTCTGAACCGTTTTGCGGGTTTGCTCCTTTTGGTTACAGGCCTGTTTTGGGGAGCCTGGAAGTTTATCGAGCATCGCGGCATCGTCCCGCGGCTCGCACTGTCGGAGCAAAAGACCTTTGCCCTTTTTGGATTTATCGTCGTCGTACAGACCGCGGTAATGGCCCTGATGTTCCAGTTGGCTGATTTTACCGCTTCGCAAAATGTAAAGGCGCCGATGAACGACCCAAGCCTTTGGGCGTTTGCCATTCCGTTTGCGTTCGGCAGCCTTTCGATGAACCTTTTAGCTGATCGGCGAACGGCGATTTTTACCGGAATTTTTTCGGCATTGCTTGCGGGATTGCTCGCACCGCGCGGACTTGAGTTTGCGATCTACGCGACGATCGCGTCTTCGGTTGCCGTTTACGGCATCGGCCACTATCGCAGCCGTCAGGCCGTTACTTTTGCGGGTCTTTTGGTCGGCGGCGTCAGTGCGGTCATAGCGGTCGCGATCATCGCTTACACGCAGCAGCCGTTCATCCTGAACACCATCACGCTTGCGATTGCCTGCGGGTTGGCCAGCGGGATAATCACGGCGGCGACTACGGCGGTGTTTTTGCCGATCTGCGAATCGCTGTTTGGAATTTTGACGGACGTCAAGTTGTTAGAACTTTCGAACGCCGATCTTCCCGTGCTCGGCCAGCTTGCATTGCGTGCACCCGGAACCAACCAGCACTCTCACGCGGTCGGACAGTTGGCGGAAGAAGCTTGCCGCGTCGTTGGGGCAAATGCTTTGCTGACCCGTATCGGAGCGTTGTACCACGATATTGGAAAATCGGCCGCACCGGAACATTTTGTCGAGAACCAGATGGGCAACAATCCGCACGACCGGCTAAAGCCCGCACAGAGCGCCAAGATAATCATTAGCCACGTAACGTACGGCGTAAAACTGGCAAAAGAGATGGGCCTGCCGCAGCGGATAATCGACTTTATCCCGCAGCATCATGGGACCCGCACACTGCATTATTTTCTTAAAAAAGCACAGGCCCAGGCACGGCCGGATGAAGAGTTTGTCGAGAACGATTTCCGCTATCCCGGCCCGAAGCCGCAGTTCAAGGAAGCGGCGATAATGATGATCGCCGACAGCTGCGAGGCGGCGGCCCGCTCGCTGTCCGAACCGACGCCGGACAATATACGCTTTATCGTCACAAAGATAATCGACGCCATCATCAGCGACGACCAGCTTGACGAATGCGACCTGACGTTGCGCGAGCTGACGCAGATACGCGAGGCGATGATCCGTTCGCTGATAGCGATCTATCATTCGCGTGTCGATTATCCGGGCTACGTTCCGCCTTCATCAGGCCAGTACAAAATAGTGCCCGACGATGACGGCCCGAGCGAGTACGGCGGAATGAAGTATAAGGACCCGGCCGAAATTCCGGTCAGCCGCGGCGGCGAGATCGAAGACGAAGCCATAGACCGTTCGCACGAGCCCGGAAAGTCGCAGGCGAAGGCCGCGGATTGACAAGCTTTTTGGATACGCTTTTTTAACGCTGGAACGGGCGGCTCTTTTCGGTTGGCAGCAAAATAAAAACCCGGCCAAAATCGAAGATTTGCGTCTTCGGCGGCACGGGCAAATATTAAAGCAAAGTTCTAGGCTAGCTGTTGTTGATAAGTTCTTTCAGTTCCTTGCCGGGTTTGAAATAGGCGACCCGTTTTGCAGGGATTTCTACGGACGCTCCTGTTTTGGGGTTGCGGCCCCGTCGCGAATTTCGCTCGCGAACGCGGAAACTACCAAAGCCGCGTAGCTCGATCTTTTCGCCGCTGTTCAACGTCTCGACTATGCTGTCGAAAATTATCTCGACCAGCTGTTCGGCGTCCTTTTTTGTCATCTCGGCCTCTTTTGCGACTTTCTCGACCAGATCCGCTTTTGTCATCTTTGTTTTGTCCTCACACAGGCGTATTCTCAGCCCCGGAATGATAGATCGATAACTTCTCTATGCCGAAGTCTCAGCCGACTCTTCTTTTCCTTCTTCGTCTGCGGCCGCTTCGGCGTCGTCCGCAGCTGCTTCGGCGACGGTTGTTTCCTCCCCTTGTGATACAGATGCTTCGGCGTCGGCAATTAATTCCTCAGCAGGCGATTCGGCTGCGGGCGTCTCCGCCTCGGCTGTTTCGGCGACCGCCGGGGTCTCTGCCGTTACATCGTTCGCCTCGCCTTCTGCCGCAGGCTCGGTCTCCACGGCCGCGGACTCTTCCTCGGCCTTGGCGAGCGAAGCTTCATATTCCTGCTTCGCTTTTTCTTTCCTTGCCTTTTTGGCTTCTTCGCGTTCTTCTTTCGTCATTTCGGGTTTGGCTTCTTCCTCAGCTCCGCCCTTCATGAGATTTGCGAGTTCTCCGAGGCTGGCCATGCCGCCTTTTGCTTCAGCCGAATAGACCCGGGTGTCGACAACAGGTTCGTCTTCTTTACCGACTGCCCGATGCGAAAGCCCGATCTTTTGATCTTCGTTTTCGATGCGCAGGATCTTGAAATCCATCTCCTGTCCAAGCGAGGCGACCGATTCGGCGCTCTCGACACGTTCGTCCGAAAGCTCGGAAATGTGACAAAGGCCTTCCAATCCTTCGCCGAGCTCGACAAAGATGCCAAAGCTTGTAAACCGCGAAACCTTGCCGCGTACGACATCGCCCGGGCGGTGTGTTGCGACAAAACCTTCCCACGCACTCGGGGTAAGGTCCTTCATCGAAAGCGACAGCCGCTGGCCGGCCGCATCGATATTGGTAACGATCGCGTCGACCTCCTGGTCCTTTTTGAGCAAGTCTTTCGGGTGTTTGAGCTTCTTCGCCCAGGTGATGTCCGAAACGTGGACAAGGCCGTCGATGCCGTCTTCGACCTCGACAAACGCTCCGAAATCGGTAAGGTTGCGGACCTTGCCGTGAATCTTGGTACCGATCGGGTAACGCTCGTGGATGTTGTGCCACGGGTTGTCCTGGAGCTGCTTCATGCCCAGGCTGATGCGCTTGTCGTCGGTATCGACGCCGAGTACTTGTACCTCGACCTCGTCGCCCTTGTTGAACATCCGCTTCGGATTGGCCGAACGCTTCGACCACGAAATCTCCGATACGTGGACCAAACCCTCGACGCCCGGCTCGAGCTCGACAAATATTCCGTATTCGGTCACGGACGAAACCTTGCCCTTGATACGCGAATTGACCTGGTACATTTCAACCACGGTCGACCACGGATCGGGCAACAATTGCTTGTATCCGAGCGAGATCTTTTCCTTTTCGCGATCGAGCTTGAGTACCTTGACCTGCAGGTGGTCGTTGACCTTGAACTGGTCCGCCGGATTGCCCAAGCGGCCCCACGACATGTCCGTTACATGCAGCAGGCCATCGATGCCGCCGATATCAACGAAAGCACCGTATTCCGTCAGGTTTTTGATCGTTCCTTCGACGATGTAACCTATATCGATATTCGCCAGCGTCGCTGATTTTTGCTCGTTGATCGCGACGTCGGTAATGACCTTGCGGGACAAGACGATGTTATTGCGGCGCCGGCTGAACTTGATGATCTTTGCTTCAATATCCTGGCCGACATACGAGTCGAGGCTGCGGATCGGACGCGAATCGATCTGCGAGCCCGGCAGAAATGCTTCGATACCGTTGAGGTCAACGCGAAGGCCGCCCTTGGTCTTATCGACGATCTTGCCGACAACCGAACGCTCTTCCTTATAGGCTTCCTCGATATCGTTCCATACTTTACGCAGAAGCGCGTCCGTACGCGAAAGCTGCGGCGGTGCGTCGCCGGCCGGAATCGACTTGATGATCACCTCGACAGTTTCGCCGACATTGAGAGTTTCCGAGCTGGCGGCCAGCTCTTCAGCCGCGATGACGCCTTCGCTCTTATAGCCGAAATCGATCAGAGCTCCGCGGTCCGAAACACCTACGACCTTGCCTTCGACCAGGTCGCCAGGATGATAAGCCGTCTGTTCCTGTTCGAACTGCTCAAGGATCGCGCCGAAATCGATATCGCCGGACGCCGGTGCTTCTTCCGCCGGGGCTTCAGCGACCGGTTTTGCGACCGTTCGTGGTGCTGCCGGTTCTGGCTGCGGTTCTGCAGGTACCGCAGGAGCTTCAGGAGCCGCTGCTTCAGGCTGCGTTTCAGCCGCTTCGGTCGTTTCAGGAGCCGCCGGGGCCGCGGTTTCCACTGCTTTTTGTTCGGGAGCCTGCTCAACCGTCGAAGTTTCGCCCGTATTCGATTCTTCGACCTCGTTATTAACCTCGTTTGCCATTTACTGTTTGTGAACTTCCTTAACTAAAATTATTCTTGCCGCAATTTATGCCTGGTCCGTTGGAAAATGCTCGAATGCGGGGCGGATATTCGAATCAAAGCTGCCCGGTCGGGAGCGGATTTGAAGATCGCGGCGCCCTACGATGAAGATTACAGAGTCTCTTCACCAATTTTCACACAAATTCTGCAAGGCCGCATAAACCTAAAATTTACACGTCATTTTACTCCGCTGTCAAGACTTACGCGGCGAAAAACCATAGTGGATTCAAGATTTAACAGGGTTTCGGTCAGGTTGACCGGCGTTCATGTCGAGTTCAATTAGAACTCCACTTACGATCGAAGCCTTAGAAAATGGAAAAAGCTGAAAAAGCCTCGTAAGCGAGGCTTTTTCATAGGCTGGTATTTGAGGTGACTTGGCTTACGAGAGTTGGACACCGCATTTAGCACAAAAAGCCGGGCTGATTGACTTGCCCAAGTACTTTTTACAGGCGGGACATCTCCAATTAACAAAGGAAAAGACAAGTGCGGCGACAATCAGCCCGAATAAGCTGAAGGCCAACGGCTCAGCTCCGAATCCGGCAATCGAAGCTTGGGGATTCTCTCTGAGCCAGAA
Organism: uncultured Acidobacteriota bacterium; assembly: GCA_902826385.1. Classification (GTDB taxonomy): domain Bacteria; phylum Acidobacteriota; class Blastocatellia; order Pyrinomonadales; family Pyrinomonadaceae; genus OLB17. The sequence continues at coordinate 11,167 of CADEEU010000058.1, forward strand.
GCCAAGGAGAAGTATAGGGATGAGCGGCGCGGCTACTATCAACTGTCGTTTCCGACGAACGTTGAATGCCTCCAATACGCTTTCACTATTTTCGTTTTGAATTCTTGTTTGCACTCAATTCACTTTTAGCGCGTTACATCCGCGTGATCATGTCCGTGATATTGCTTACTCCACTCAAGCGTTCCATGTCTTCCTTGGCCATGGCCGAGGTGTTTTGGATTCCGGCGAGGCGGAGGCGGAATTCGTCCGGGTTGGTCGAGCCGCGGAGGGCTTCTTCCAGCGTGACAAGGCCGGACTGATAGAGGTAAAACAGCGACTGATCGAAGGTCTGCATGCCGTATTGCGAAGTTCCGGCCGCGATTGCGTCGCGTATCGAAACCGTTTTGTCCTCGTGCAGTATGTAATCGCGTATCAGAGGCGTCGAGATAAGCACTTCGACGGCCGGTACGCGGCTGTTTCCGTTTGCCGACTTCATCAGACGCTGCGAAACCACGGCTTTCAGCAATCCTGCCAGTTGGATTCGAATGGCTTTCTGCTGAAACGGCGGGAAGGCCGACAGGATTCGCGTCAAAGTTTCCTGTGCGTCCAGAGTGTGCAGCGTGGACAGCACAAGATGGCCGGTTTCAGCCGCAACTAACGCTGTTTCAATGGTTTCCAGGTCGCGCATTTCGCCGACGAGGATCACATCCGGGTCCTGACGGAGCGATCCGCGCAGAGCCTCGGCGAAAGAACGCGTATCGACATCGACCTCGCGTTGCGTGACGAACGACTCTTTGTCTTTGTGAAGGAATTCGATCGGGTCTTCAATAGTGACGATGTGACAATTGCGTGCCTGGTTGATCGCATCCACGATCGCCGCCAAGGTCGTAGATTTTCCCGAGCCGGTCGTGCCGGTCACGAGCACGAGGCCGCGGTTTTCCTGCGAGATCGTTTGCAGGATCGGCGGCAGGCCGAGCTCGGCGAAATTCTTGATCGTGTCGGAGATAACACGGGCCACGATTCCGATCGAGTTTCGCTGTTGAAAAATATTGACGCGAAAACGTCCCAAACCGGTCACACCGTAGCCGATATCGACCTCGTAGACTTCCTTAAAATGCTGCTTTTGCCGGTTCGACATCATCGAGAACGCCATTTCAAGCGTTTCGTCCTGAGTCATCTTCGACACTCCGGCCAACGGCCGCAGCTCTCCGTTGACCCTTATAACCGGTACCGATCCGGCACGCAAATGCAGGTCGGACGAGCCAAAGCTCATCGCCATGCGCAGAAGATCATCGATTCGGTTCAGCATAAGCGGGATTTAGGCGTTCGTCGTGAGGACGTTCTAAGGCCGGGTTTATCGGCAAAATCTAAAGTTGATGTTCTGACGAATAGACTTGAAAGTTGCTCAACGATGGTTTAACAAAGGCAGATGTGTAAACAAAGTTAAACCGTCAAACCAAGTTTAACGCGGCATTTGCGGCACCGTCAATCATTATTTTCGAGCCAAAATTAAAACACTTTAAATCTCGAAAAATAGTGGAAAAAGCCCGTAATTTGGTGTATTTTCTTACGATGACGTGAAGTTTTCTTTTCTGCCTCCTTTGGCTGTTTTGTCTAAGGCAAACGATAAGTAGACCTTACGGTTTGAAACCGAAAAATCTCCTTCGACAAAGGGTTATTAAATTATGAAGCGCACTCTGATCCTTGCTGCAATCCTGAGCGTCACTGCTCTCACATGTTTTTACTTTCTAACACCTCAGAACGCTCAGGTGATCGAAGTTCCGCCCGCGGCTGAATCGCGAAGGGACGCGAATTTTGAAAAATTTATAGGTCAGGCCGAAAGAAAGGGGCCGGTTCGGCTCATCATCGGCTTAAACTCCGACTTCTCACCGGTCGGAACGCTAAGCCGCGACGAATCATCGAAGCAGGGCGAGCGGATCAAAACACTGCAGCGAAGCTTTCTTAGTCGTTATTTTGCGAACCGTGGCGAAGACGGAGCGATTTTATTCGACACGATTCCGTTTCTTGTTGTAACTGCCGATGCCGAATTGCTGAGACAGATGGTTAATGACGGTCAGATAACCAGCCTGGAAGAAGACGTGGCGGAGCCACCGAGTCTTGCCGAAAGCACGCAGGTCGTTCGGGCTCCGCAGGCATGGGCGGCAGGTTTTACCGGCAATGGTTGGGCCGTAGCCGTTTTGGA
>CADEEU010000059.1 GCA_902826385.1 uncultured Acidobacteriota bacterium
GGCCGGCCGATCATTCTTAATCCAAGCGTTGAGGTTCCGGGTACGCCGTCTTTTCTGGCCGGCGGCTTTAACCGTTCGCTGGCGAACACATTTCGCGCGGATGCTCCTAACTATTCAATCGGTGTGACGATCTCATTTCCGTTCAGAAATCGTACGGCAAAGGCCAATCTTGCGGGAGCTCAGATAACTCAGAATCAGATCGAAACGCAGCTTCGGGCACAGGAGCAATCTGTGATGGTCGAAGTTCGAAACGCTGTCCAAAGCGTTGAGACGGCCAGGCAGCGGGTTCTTGCGGCCAGAAGAGCAAGGGAAAATGCTGAAATCCAGCTCGACGGCGAAAAGAAGCTCTACGATGCCGGCAGGTCGACGACATTTCTTTTGTTCCAGCGAGAAAACGCGTTGACCTCGGCCAGAAATGCAGAGATAAGGGCCGAAACGGATTACAACAAAGCCCTTGCCGACCTGCAAAAATCGACATCGACTACTTTCCAGCTAAACAACATCACGGTCGATTCGCCGACGAACGACAAGTGATCTAGTTTCAGGTCCCAAAATTCACGAGGCTTAGTGGAAAGTCAGATTTGATTATAGCTCCGTTAGCAGCGGCACGTGCTTTGTTTGTCGTATTTTAACGTGTCGCTCCTACGGAGCTTTAATGATTTCTATTGCCGCTTTCCTATAAACATGCGGCTCCTCCGGAGCCGATCAAACGACTGTCGCGGACATCCTCCTTATATATCATGCATATCATGCATATCATGCATATCGTGCATATCGTGCATATCGTTCCTACCTTCCAAACCGCGATATTTCATTCCTATCGTGCATATCGTTCCTAGCTTCCAAACCACCGTTTGAATCCACAGCCTTATCCTTTAAATTCGGTGCTGGCTATGGAAAAGACAAACCTAATAAACACAATCACCGCGATCCTGATCGGATTCTTAATAGTCCTGTCCGTTCAATTCCCGTTCGCAGCAACCTTAAAGCGCGTTTCAAAAGAATGCCTGAAAAGTCGAGTCTTGTCGCTGAAAGCGACGAGTTTAATAGCGTCGGGTGAAACCCGGCGACCTGTTCTGGAAAATGATTCCGTCCCTGTAAGGGACACACCTACTACAATCTATTCCGCACTTTCAGCGTCGGCACATGCTTTTCGGCGCAAATATCGGGATTCTCCCGATGCTCATACATATGGAGAATCAAACCACGTTCCGACAACGGCAATTCAGCCTGAACGTCCGTCCCGATCTCAGCCGCCTATTTCAACGCGAAGCGGGTTTCACTTTCCGTCCGCTGCTTTGCGTTTCGTCCCGACTCTTGCCACAATCGACGGCGTGAAGATCTCGGCCGTTATCATCGCTTTTAACGAAGAAGAGAACATTGCAAAAGCAGTGGAAAGCGTCTCATGGGCGGACGAGATAATCGTGGTCGATTCGGAAAGTACCGATCGCACGCGGGAGATCGCCGAGGCTCTCGGGACCAGAGTCATAATAAGAAAATGGACCGGTTTTTCGGAACAAAAGCAGTTTGCCGTCGATCAGGCCGCAAATGACTGGATCTTCAGCCTCGACGCCGACGAGATCGTCTCACCGGAGCTAAAAGAAGAAATCCTGTCGCTGAACACGTCACGGGCCGACGGCTTCCGCATTCCTCGTCTCAGTTTTTACATGGGCCGTGCGATCAGGCATTCCGGCTGGTATCCCGACCGGCAGCTTCGTCTCTATGACCGGACAAAAGGGCGCTGGAAAAAAGTCCATATTCACGAATCGGTCGAGATGGAACGTGGAACCCGTCTCAGTGAACTGAAACATGACATCCTGCATTTCAGCGTAAAAGACGCGTCTCACCATCATCGGATGATCGGTGAAAGATACGCGCCGCTGGCCGCCGAACAGATGTTCGAAAAGGGCAAAAGGACGACACCGTTGAAAATCGCGTTCGCCGGACCCGCCGCCTTTTGCCGGGCTTATTTTCTAAAGCTTGGTTTTCTGGACGGGCTTCCCGGTTTTACGATTGCCTCGTTCGCGTCACACCATGCATTTCTCAAGCACCTTTTGCTTTGGGAAAAGCAGAATTCCGAGACGCGTCCCGGTTGACGGTTTTTACAACCTTTTGGACGGCCGGAGACATCAAATCTTCCGAGATCACTTCATTTGCGGTATAGTTAGTTTGGACTGAAAATTCTTCAGTTCATCGAAAGGCAATTTATGAAACGTTTACTGTCGTCGTCCCTGATTCTTGCATCGCTTGCGGCTGTTTCGTTTGCGCAGCAAAAGGGTATCGACACGCAAACAAAAACGATAAAAGACGACACCAACAAGACCACGTCACGCAGTACGGACGCGACCAGGTCTTTCGATTGGGGAAAAGGAAAAACGCAGGTACGAGATCGGCTTCCGAATCCGTACAAAATGAACTCGCGTCGTGACGCCTTGGTCGAAACTATTTCCGGCGTCCTCAGGGACAGAAAGATGCAGATAGACGAGGCATCGTCACGCCTGGGCGACGGGGTGATCGTAACCCAGCCTTATGTCTTTGCCCGCGGAGCGGTGATAACTCAAAACGAGCTGAAAAGATACGGGGTAATCGAGTTTGCGGACAATGCCTGGTCACGCGGGCGGATGTCGCTAACCATCGAGATACAATCGATAGACGGGGTACAAAATAACGTCTCGGTGAACGCCAAGATTGAAGGGCTTGCCGGCAACGGACTTTCTTCGACGTGGACGACGGTTCGAAGCTCGGGGTTGGCGGAAGAAGAGTTTTTGGTAAAATTGATAGAGACCGTCACAGGTGTTTCTCCGGACGATCAAAAGCCAACTAACAGGTAGCTTTAGCGGAGTGAAAAAGACTCTTTCAAATCGTAATTGTTTTGGTTTCAGTTGGCAGGCGGCGCTTGTTTGCTGCTTAATTCTCCTGGCGTCTTCCGCCTTTACTTTCGGACAGTCGAATAACAACAACAGCCGGGACGATTTGATTCCGGGCCGTGAGCCTGACAATCAGCCACGCACGGTCAAAGAGTTTTTAGCAAAACAGCGGGCCGAAAAAGCCAAAAAAGACCATGAAGAACTTCTAAAGAGAGGCGAAGAGGTCACGATTCTTGCGGAACAGCTTGAGACGGCTTTTGAACGCAATAATCATCTGACATCCGATGATCTTTCAAAGCTCGAATCTCTTGAAAAGCTTGTGACCCGCATCAGAAAAAGCCTGGGCGGCGACGATGACGACGAAACGGAAAAGCTTGACGATGGCACCGCGGTTATATCTCAGGAAAAGCCAGCCGGAACTTTAAAGGAAGCTTTTCAAAGCCTCAAAGAAACGACTTCTAAACTGGTTGACGAACTGAAAAAAACTTCCCGGTTCACCGTCTCGGCCCTGGCCATTCAAAGTTCTAATTCGGTGTTGAAGATCGTTAGATTTCTTCGGTTAAGAAAATAAATATTTGCTTCCTATGACAAACCGCGATGGCCAAATCTTTTTGTTATTGGTCTTTGCGGTTTTTCTATTTGCCTTCCCGGTTTCTCGAATTTCTGCGCAGGATGACGACACGATAATTAAAGTCGATTCTTCCACCGTGATGCTCAACGCCGCGGTATTCGATTCCGCCGGTAAAGCGGCCAACGGAATTAAACGCGAGCAGTTCAGTGTTTTCGAAAACGGTGTACAGCAGACGGTTTCTTATTTCTCGGCGGCCGAAACTCCTTTCGCGGCGGTGATCTTGATCGACACTTCAGGAAGCATGGAATCGCGCATAACAATGGCGCGTGCGGCCGCGATCAATTTTCTTGACGGACTGAGAGAAAACGACAGCGTTGCTGTTTACAGGTTTGCTTCGAAGGTCGAACTTGTTCAGGAGTTTTCCGGCAGCCGGGACATTAACGAATCGATCTACGATATAAAAGCGGACGGAATGACCGCCTTGAACGACGCCGTTTATAAGGCATCCGAAGAGCTAAAAAAACGCACTGAAAAACGCAAAGCGATAATTGTGCTGTCAGACGGCGCGGATACCTTTAGTGGAAAATCGGCCGACAAAGCTCTTAAAACCGCTATGGAAGCGGATTCCCTGATCTACACAATCGATATGTCGTCGATTGAAACCAACGGAAAAGACCGAATTCAGAATCAGGGAGCGTTAAAGAACTTTTCTGAGAAAAGCGGTGGAAAGTTCGTTGCCACTCCGGGCGGCGTGGCTTTGCGTCAGGCTTTAAAGGGGATAGTCGATGAACTGGGCGTCCAGTATACGCTTGGATACGAACCGCTGAATCAGCAGAAAGACGGAAAATGGCGAGCGATAGAGGTAAGAGTTTCGCGTCCGAACCTGACGATCCGGACGCGAAAAGGTTACACGGCCCCAAAATAAAAAATACTATTCGTCGTCCGACAAAACGAACGTAACTATCATCGTCACGCGATATTCGATGACCTTGCCGTCCGATACTTCAACCTTTTGTTCTTTAACCCAGGCACCGCGAATATTATTGATCGTTCGCGAAGCCCGTTCGACGCCGGATTTTATCGCATCATCGAAGCTGGACGAAGATGAAGAAGTAATTTCTATGTTTTTTGCTACTGCCATTAAAAAAGTCCTCCTTAAAGTTTTTTTGCGTTAACAGGTTAGTTCGTGCGATTGCGAGATCGATCCTCGAATCTTTCCATTGCAAGAGCGACCAGTTTCGCAAGAAGCTCGCCGAAAGCCAATCCGCTGCCCGCCCACATCTTCGGGTAACCGGATGCATCGGTAAGACCGGGCATTGTATTTATCTCATTCACCAGTACGGCCCCGTTGTCATTGCGAAGGAAAAAATCGACTCTCGCCAATCCCGATCCGTCGATCGCTTTAAAAGCTGAGATCGCCATTTCGCGGATCTTGTCGGAAAGCTCTTCCGAAACCGGCGACGGCACGACGAACTCGTTGTTTCCGGTACCGGAGTATTTTTCCGTGTAATCGAGGAAAGTTTTGGTCTTATTTTTAATGAGATATTCGCCCGGCAGGCTTGCCTCCGGTTTGTCGTTACCCAGGATCGCACACTCGATCTCGCGCATTTGCAACGCTTCTTCAACTATTATCTTCCGGTCATACGAAGCGGCAAGATCGATCGCGGATTTTAGTGATTCGGCGTCGTCCGCCCTGCTTATTCCGACCGACGAACCCAAATTGGCCGGCTTTACGAAACACGGATAACCGAGCGACATTTCGATCATCCGGACCACGCGGTCATTTTTGCTTTCCCAATCCTGACGAAGAAACCAGACGTATCTGCACATCGGCAATCCCGCCTCATTGAACAGGATTTTCATAATGACCTTGTCCATTCCGCAGGCCGAAGCTAGAACGCCGCAGCCGACATAAGGAATTCCGGACATTTCCAGCATTCCCTGAATCGTACCGTCTTCTCCGAACGTGCCGTGAAGGACCGGAAAAATTACGTCAACGGGCATTTTCGTTACGCCGCTGTCATCCGTGAGCAAAAAACCTTTAAATCCGGGTTCGTTTGCAAAACCAAGCTTTCCGGCGTAAGTTTCCAGATTTTGCCCAATTGCTTTCTGAGCTTCATCGCTTAGTATTTCCAGCGACTCAACCGGATTTAACCATTCTCCATTCGGGGCAATCGCAACTGGAATTATTTCGAATTTTTCATGATCGAAAGCGCAAACAACATTTCCTGCTGAACGCACCGAAACCTCATGCTCGCCCGATCGGCCGCCAAAAATTAATCCGACTTTGGTTTTCATACTTGAAGAATCATCCGGACCAGGATCAGGGGAGACACATCGTAACGGTTTATCACAATATAGTTTTTCCCAACGCCGACAAAATCAATTCGCAAGCCAATTCCACGGTAATATTGCTTTGGTCGAGCATTGGATTTACTTCGACGATCTCGAACGAGCGCATTCCGCCGTGCTCGGCGATTACTTCCAGTGCAAGATGAGCTTCACGATAGGTCGTGCCGCCCCGCACGAGCGTTCCCGAACCAGGAGCAAATCGCGGATCGATCATATCGACGTCAAAAGTTACGGCATAACCGCCCGGAGCCTGCGACGCAATTGCAATTGCGTCATTTACACAGTCGAGCATTCCGCGTTTGTCGATATCGCTCATCGTAAAAAAGTTCGGGCGCATCCCAAGTTCGTGAATCCTCGCTTTTTCACCATCATCGAGATCGCGGGCACCGACATGAGCGCAAAACTTTGGGTTAAGCTTCGGCGAGAATCCACCGATGTTCACCAGACTTTCCTCACCGTAACCGAGCAAGGTCGCCAACGGCATTCCGTGCACATTTCCAGACGCGGAAGTCTGCGGCGTATTTATATCCGCATGAGCATCGAACCAAATAAGTCCGAATTCTTGATTCTGTTCGCGAAAATACGAAGCGATTCCTGAAACCGAACCGATTGCGATCGAATGATCGCCGCCCAAAATAATCGGAATCGAATTGAGCGAAAGTGCCTGCTGAACTTTATCCGCGATATTGCGGCAAGATTCCAGAGTTTCCGGCAGATACTTTGGGTTATCGCTTTCGGCCGCGGGTTCGGCAGGTTTAACGATATCTACGTTGCCGAAATCCTCGGTCTCATAACCCATGTCGCGGATAAGATCGATCAGTCTCTTATTTCTCGTAAAAGCAAGCCGGATGGCCTCGACACCGAGTTCACTGCCGGGCGTGCCGGCACCGAATCCCAGCGGTGCTCCTATAAGTGATACTTTTTTTCCTTGTCCTGGTTTGTCAACCATTTTTTGAACGATTATTAGATGTTTTCGCCGAAGCCGGATTTGAAAATATCTTCTATTGCGTTAAAAGCGGCGGCTTCGTCTTTCCCGTCGACCGAAATCGTGAGCAGCGTGTTAAATGAGGCTGCCAGGGCGAGAATGCTGAGCATCGACTTTGCATTCGCTTCGGCGTCTTTGTCCTGTCGTTTCAAAATTATCCTGCTTTCAAAACGCGACGCAAGTTTTACCAATTGGGCGGCCGCCCGAGCGTGCAGCCCGAGACTGTTGACGACCTTGACCGTACCTTCAAGCATCTTTTTTCGGCTTGCCGGGTGCGAACAACGACGCCGTGCGATAGATTGATTGTTTTCCTTGTTCTTCGACTTCTTTCGCGATTTCGCTTAAGCCGGACTCGCGCGAATGCGTAGCAAATTTGACGACCATCGGCAGGTTTACGCCGGTTACAATCTCGACCGCACCTTCTTCCAGGAACATTGCAGAGATGTTTGTCGGTGTTCCGCCGAACATATCCGTCATCAGAAGCACTCCGGCCCCTTTCGAGACACTTTTCATTGCCCGCGAAATCTCGGATTTTGCCGCTTCGACATCGTCGTGCCAGCCGATCGAAACGGCGGCAACATTATCAAGCTCTCCGATCACCGTTTCGGCCGCCGCAAGCAGTTCATTTGCCAACCGCCCGTGCGACACAATCACTCCGCCTACTTTTTCCATAGTTTTTTCGGGCCGAATTTCTCTAACGCAAACTCTATTTTTGCATATCCCGATGTGCAACCGAAACCGAGTAACCGGCTTTCTTCAGCGCGTCTTTAATAGCATTCGAAACCATTACCGAACGGTGTTTTCCGCCGGTACAGCCGACGCCGATCGAGAGATAGGACTTCCCTTCTTTTTGATAGAAAGGTAAAAGATATTCGATCAGATCGAGGAACCTGGAAATAGTCTCGCGGACATCGGGGTTCTTGTCCAGGTATTTAACTATACGTTTGTCTTCGCCTGTCAGGTCGCGGAGCGATAGTTCGAAATACGGATTTGGCAGATGTCGAACGTCGAAAAGCAGATCCACGTCTCGCGGATTTCCATATTTATGGCCAAAACTTACGATCTGAACTTTTAGCGGCGAGATTTGTTTTGCATGGCCGAATTTTTGAAGTATCAGCCGTCGCAAAGTGTGGACGGTGTGTTCCGAAGTATCGATTATAAGATCGGCGGTGTTCCGAATTTCTTTCATCGCCCGCCGCTCGGACCTGATCGAGCGCAGCAAACCGCTGCCCTTGTCTGCGGGGTGCGGTCGACGTGTTTCCGAGAACCGGCGGCGAAGAACATCGTCCGACGCCTCAAAGAAAAGTACGAAAGGCTTTAACTTTTTCTTCTCAAGCTTTTTTAGCTCGTTTGGAAATTCCGACAGAAAATGACGCTCGCGAATATTGATCACAAGCGCGGCTTTCTCGATCGCTTTCGATTCTTCCTCATTCGGAATCAGCAAACGGGAAAAAGTCTGCAGCATCGTCAGCGGAAGATTGTCGACACAAAAATAGCCGAGATCTTCGAACGCGTTGGTCGCCGAGCTCATCCCCGAACCGCTGAGGCCAGTAATAATAACAAAAGGCGGAATTGATGTTGGGTCTACCGATTTAGAAACCATTTGCGGCGGCGATAACCAGAAGAGAACTGAGTCAAAGATTTTGCTTTAAACTATCTTTAGTGATTGCTTCTAAAATGTCGATCGTTGCATTTTCAGGCGGGAGTTTTAACACGGGAATCCATAAATCAAGAAAACTTTTCGGTCCATACGTTGAGCAGCTTACTTTTTCGGACTCCGCAAGCTCGACGCAAAAATGGACCGGAGATTCTTTTCGAAATGACGACGGACCGAATTCCCTTCTGAAATCTTTTATCCCAATTCCCCGTATTTCAACAAGCCCGAAAATAATTTCCGGAGCTTTTCCTTTCAGCTTTTTTCCGGCCCGCGATAACTCTACCGCATCGTCGGCGACAAGTTTGTGTCCGCGGCGGATTGTTTCAAGACAAAGCCTGGATTTCCCCGCTCCGGATTCGCCGAGGATAAGGATACCGACATCGAAAATAGAAACCAGCGAGCCATGTATTGTTTTGCGATCGAATTCCATATGGCCCGCATAGAAATCTAAGGCTCGATTAAACCCAGATTTCCGTCTTTCCTTTTATAAATTACCGATATTCGCTGATGTTCGGAATTACGAAAAACAAGAAAATTCTCTTCGCGTTCGTCCAGCAGCATCGCGGCCTCGTCAACTGTTACGGGTTTTACTTCATAACCGTTTGCGCTGACTATTCGGGCGGCGACGGGCGACGGTTTTACTTCCGTTTCTTCCGCGGCGATGGTGCTGGCGCGTTTTGCTTTGTGCGATTTATCTATAACTTTCTTTTTTAACTTAAGGGCTTGTTTTTCGATCTTTCCGATCGATTGCGAGATCGATTGATACATGTCCGCAAGGCTTGTGGTTGCGGTCAAAACTTCGTTGCGCCAGTTTACGATAATTTCCGAGCGGTGCCGGCCTCTTTCTACTTCAAGAATGACATGGGCTTTTGTCGCCTTGCCGTCAAAAACGTGGGAAATTTTATTGAAGTGGTCTTCGGTGTGTGATTTCAGAGCTGGTGTTACGTCTATGTGTCTTCCGGAGTATTCAAGAATCATACGTTTCCCCTTAATTTTCTACAGAAGCGTTCCGCCGAAAATCTTTTTTGGCGGAAGGTAATGTTTCAGATAACAGTTTTTCTTTCTCTTGAACCGGCAATGTTCATTTGGTCGCGATATTTTGCTACAGTCCTTCGCGACAGTTTCACTCCCTCCTTGCTCAGGATCTTTGCGATCTGGTCGTCGGTCATCGGCGATTTCGAATCTTCTTCTTCGACCAATTTTTTAATTCTCAGCTTCAGGATGCGGGTCGAAACTTCCTCGCCGTCCTCGTTCATCATTCCTTCGCTAAAGAATCTTCTTAATTCGATTACGCCCTGCGGCGTGTGAGCGTATTTGCGGTTCACAACGCGCGAGATTGTCGAAAGATGCATCCCGATATCTTCCGCGACATCTTTCAGCATCATCGGTTTTATGAACTCGACGCCTTTGTCGAGAAAGTCGGTTTGTCGTTCGACAATACATTGGACAACGCGATAGATCGTCTGACGCCGGTGTTCGATATTTCTTAAAAGATCGACCGCGGAGCGCATTCTGTCCTTAATAAAGTCTTTCGTTTCTTTAGAAGTGTCGCCTTTGTCGAGAATTTGGTGATAGGTCGGGCTGATTCTTAATCGCGGGCTGCCGTCGTCGGTAAAATAAATTACGTATTCTTCGTCGATCTTTTCGATATAAACTTCCGGCGCGACAAAAATTGCTTCTTCGCCCGCAAAACGGCGGCCCGGATAAGGATCGAGCACGCGGACCTTTTCGATCTCGTCGTTCAGCGTATGAACATCTTTCCCGGTTTCTTTCGCAAGATGATTCAGGCGATGCGGCTGAAGGTCTTCGAGATGTTTTGCGACCAATTCCGCCGCCAAACTGTCGCCGTGACCGGCCGCATTTAATTGCGCGATCAGACAATCCTTTACGTCGATTGCGCCGCAGCCGACAGGATCGAGATTCAAAACGAGCTGACGAGCTTTCTCAATAAGTTCCACCGGACACGACAACATAGCGGCCGCGTCTTCAGGCGAAATAGTCAGCCGCCCGTCGCTGTCCAGATTGCCGATTATAAAAATCGCCGCGGTTTCGATCGCACCGCTTACGGCCTGCAAATTTAACTGCCACTCAAGATGCTCGCTAAGCGTCGGAGTGTGTGAGAGGAATTGCTCAAAGCTCGGAGCGTCTTCTTTATGTTCGAATTCCTGGGTTTTGTATCCGGGATCGAGATAATCCTGAAATTCCCTTCCGAAATCTATTTCTTCGAAAGAGTCGGAAGAATCGCTGCTCGATTCGCCGCCCGCGTCGTCGCCCGATTCGCCCGCGTCGCCTTCGCCCGATCCCGCGTCGAGATTTCTTTCCATCTGCGGAGCGTCCGCAAATTCCCCGTTGATCTGCCCACCTTCCGCACCGGCCATAACCGACGCGTCGGCGTCAAACCCATTCTCAAAACCTTCCGCCACGCCGTCCGCGTTTTGATCGAGAATGTTGTCGGAAATTTCTTTTACTTCCTCGCCCGACTGGACCTCTTCGAGGATCGGATTCGACATCATCTCTTGCTCGATAAGCTCGGTAAGCTCCATCGAAGTCATCTGCAGCATCTCAATCCGCTGACGCAGCTGCGGCGTCAAGATCATTTTTTGCTGTAGATTTGTGGTGAGTCTAAGGGATGACATTTATTAACGCTTATGGCACGCCCGGCGTCTGTACAAGCCATTTGGCACCAAAATTGCTCAATATGATTATACGAAGTTTTAGAAGGAATGGAAATCGCCAAAAAAGCCCTTCCCCAAAACCCCGCCCGACCCCACAACCCCACCTTCCTAAAATCCCACCAACCGTCCCCAAACCCCAAAATCACTTTCAAACACAAAAAACTCACTCCCACAAACAAAAAACTCATTCTGAGAACTCCAAAAGTCATTCCGAGAACCTCAAAACTCATTCCGAGAACTTCAAAACTCATTCCGAGAACTTCAAAAGTCATTCCGAGAACTTCAAAAGTCATTCCGAGAACTTCAAAAGTCATTCTGAGAACCTAAAAAGTCATTCTGAGAACCTCAAAAGTCGTTCTGAGAACGCCAAAAGTGATTCTGAGAACTCCGAAAGTCATTCTGAGAACTCTCAAAATGATTCTGAAACGCCCAGAAACTACCCTGAGTTCTTTCGGAAGCTATCCTCGAAGCCTTACCTATTAAGAAAAACATGCTAAAATTTCGCTAATTTATCCTTCTTCTTCCGCATTATGAACTCAGGTCAGGTCAAATCTCGTCAGCGCGTTTCCGATCACGGAGAAGTATTTACTTCTTCGCGTGAGGTCGAGGCGATGCTTGATCTTGTGAAGCAGGAGACGGAGCGGATCGATTCGCGGTTCCTTGAGCCTGCTTGTGGTCACGGGAATTTTCTGGCAGCGATACTTACGCGAAAGCTGGATGTTGTCGAGGAAAGGTATAAAAAGAGCCAGCTTGAGTTTGAAAGGTATGCGGTACTTGCTGTCGGCAGTATTTACGGCATTGATCTACAACCCGATAATGTTAAAGAAGCGAGAGAAAGATTGCTCGGCATTTTTAAGGAGCGATATTCAAAGCTTTTCAAATCAGAAGTTAAAGCCGATTGTATCCGGTCGATTAGTTTTATTTTGGAAAAGAATATCGTTGTCGGTGATGCCTTGGAAATGACTATTGCAAAGGACAGCGATGTTCCCATAGTCTTTTCCGAATGGTCGCTTGTTAACGGCAGTTCGGTAAAACGCCGTGATTTTGCTTTTGAACATTTATCTCCCGGAATTCCGATGGATTCGCTTTTCAAAGATACGGGCGAAGAGGGATTTATCCCAAAGCCGACACGCGAGTTTACTTTAACCCATTACTTAAAGATCGCGGATACCGCAAAACAGGAGTTTTGATGATAAAATTAGTTTGAGGAATGAAATGACTAACATCGTCGAAGAGATCACGGCTAAGTCGGCATCGCTGCCGTCTGATCTGCAATACGAAGTCCTGGATTTTGTCGATTTTGTTGCCGGCAAAGGACGCCGGATCAAGACTGCGGGAACTCCGTTTCAGAGCGTACGCGGAATAATGGAACGCGACCTTTCTGGTCTGGAAAAAGATCTGGCCGAGGTACGCAATGAAATGTGGGGAAACTTTCCGGGTGAGGCCTCAAAATGAGTGCTGTGGTAACTGATACCCACGCATTGCTTTGGTATCTTAGTAATTCAACCAAGCTTTCCCGGAATGCCTCGGACGCATTCGAAACCGCAGAGCAAAATGGATTCCCAATCTATGTTCCATCCATTACCCTTGTTGAACTGCGTTATTTGGTCGAAAAGGGACGCGATATCATCGAAAGCGATCTTAGGCTGGTAGTCGAAAAATTGAATAGTCCGCTGTCCGCTCTGACGTTTGCTCCGTTAAACCAAGGGACCGCCGAAGACCTGGAGCAAATCCCTCGCAGCACCGTACCGGATATGCCGGACCGCCTTATCGCGGCAACCGCGTACAATCTCGATTTGCCGTTGATCAGTAAAGATACGAGCATCCGAAACCTGCAAAATGTAAAGATCATTTGGTAGTAGAGAATTGCGGATCGCGAAGATGATTTTTAACCGCGAAGCGGCACATAGCCACGTCGTTCACGGCGTGGTCAGGATGCCAGAAAGATATTTCAGCCCGCTTGAGCGGGCTTACAAAATATGACTTAAGCTGGAAAGAATAAGGACGTTAAAACGCCCTTTTAAATTCAGGTCGAACTTAACCACGGCCTAAAGACCGTGGCTATGTGCCGCGAAACGCGGATAAAAGAACAAATCTTAAGATGCTGACGAACGTCTCCTACAATCCCGATGTTCTTAGCTGCCTTGCAAACTTGAGCAGCGACGAAGTATTTACGCCGCCGAGTTTGGCGAATGAGATGCTCGA
>CADEEU010000060.1 GCA_902826385.1 uncultured Acidobacteriota bacterium
TTGAAAACAGATACCGTAGTTATCCGGGTCGCGAAGATAGAGCTGTTTCATTCCGTAAGAAGTTATGATCGGCGGCTCCGCTACAACGCCATTTGATTTTAAGTATTGGTAAGCGGCGTCTGCATTCTGGCAGCCGAAATAAAGGCACGTGTCGCCGTGCCATTTCGTTCGTTCGGCAGGGGGATCATCCGGAACATGTCCCGGCTCGTACTGATCGTTGAGCATCAGATCGGCTCCGTTTAGCCGCAGCCACACCCAGCTTGAATTATCTCCGTTTCCGGAATCGCTTACTACCTCGAAACCGAGAATTTCCCTGTAAAATTTAAGCGAACGCCGCATGTTTAAAACCTGAATAAGCGGCGTCATTCCTGCGATATCGATCGCCATTGCTGACCTCCGGAGTTTTGCTGAATAAACCAAATAGTGCCCGGAAATTGTAATTGGGTCTTGCTCTCAAGTCCTTCCGTATCTAACCGCCGCACGCGCTTTTGCTTTTTCGGCTTCGATCTCACGGTCGCGCGGAGGTGCGTTGGTAACAAGGGAATTCAGCATCTCCTGAGCGGCCGCCGAAACCCGCTCTACGGCGAGGTTGAAAGCTTCTTCATTGGCCTGCGAAGGTTTGTTAAAACCGGAAAGTTTTCGGACAAATTGCAATGCCGAGGCGTTCACTTCACCGTTCGTCGCAGGCGGGTCGAAATTAAAAAGCGTCTTGATATTTCTACACATTCCTATTTTGTGGTCGCAAGCCGCAAGCCTTCGTTCGAAAGTCTGCGATTCGGATATCTTTTCAGGGCCTTTCGAAAAGCATCGGCAGCTTCTGCTTTTCGCCCCATTTCGAGGAGCATTTCGCCGGCCGCCTCCCTCGCCGGTTTAACAATGGCTGGCGGGCCATACTCAAAGATCAGTTTGTCTTCTTCCTCGGCCGCGGTAACGATCTTCTTTACGGCTCCGTCGCGATCGCCGGCGAGATAGTCGATCGACGCCTCAAGGATCTTTTCCATCACAGGTGCTGCCTCGATATCCGATCGGGGCACCGTGGAATAACGGTCAACCGAATCCGCGACCACTTTTGAACGGGCCGCTTCGCTTCGATTCCGAAGTGATGCAAGTGATTGCCGCGCCGACGCGGCATCTTTACGCCGTACAAATTCAAGGCCGATAGCAAGGTCATGATTCGAAAAAGCCGAGATCGAATTAATCCCCGTCGAACTTACCGGCTCCATTGTCGATGCCGGTCCGGCTCCGCGCGTTTCTACCAGCATCGTTGCCCGACACATTGCCAAATGAGTCCTGGCGTAATTTGTTGGTGCGCGTTTGTTGTCGTCTTCGATTATCGCCAACGTTCTTGTCGCGTCATCGATCTTTCCAAGCTGCAGATAACCATGCTGCAGCCAGTGCAGCGGGTGATAACCGCCGGCGCCCGAATCGCGCGCCGTTTTCATCGAATCGGTGTTTGCTTTGATCGAATCCTCCCACATGCCCAAGGCAAAAAATATGTGCGACGGCATGTGCTGTGCATGCGATGCACTTCTTGCGATCGAGCCATAGACGCGTGCGGCGCGAAGACCGAGCGGCGCGTGGACCGGATCATCGTAAGCGTGGATCAAATAGTGAAGGGCTCCGGGGTGACGCGGATTCTTTTGATAAACGGCCTCGGCGATTGACGCGGCCCGCATGTAGTTCTCGGTATTCCGGTTTATTCGCGTTAGCCCGAGAATCGAGAGTGAGTAGAAAGCGCGTGCTTCCAGGTCGTCGGGGAAGCTGCGTGTCAGCTCGGCCATCGCGTCGGAGTAAGCCGCGGCCCTGGCCGTCGCATCGCCTTCGCCGAACAGTCTTTCTACGGCATCGAGGAACATCTTCTCGCGATTCGTCTTGGCCTTTTCGCGGCGGGCAGCCGGTGTCGGGCCAAGCTTGGCGAGAGCGGCCAGACCTCCGTTCCGGTCGTTCTCCGGCCAGATCGGATGATCGAAGGTCATTGCCTCGCCCCAATAAGCAAGGGCGAAGTCTTTATCCGCGGCCTGCGCGTCAAGGAAAGCTTGCCGGGCCGGGCCGTACTCGAAACTGTGCAGCAACAACACTCCTTTGATGAAATGCTTCTGTGCTTCGGTCGATCCGGAAGTCGGAAAATCGATTTCGCCAAGATCCACGGCGTTACTTGCTTGTTTGGCCGAAGGATCGTGGTGCTGGGCATACAAACAAACCGTAGCCAGAAGCAGGATCAGCGAAACCGATAAAGTGTAAATTTTCATACTCTTATTTATACGCTACTCCGGCGCTCGACGGTCCTGCAAGATGAATCACCTCGGTTCGCTTGAATCCGACTTCTTTGCACCAGCCATCGAAATCGGCACCGGAATAATCGAATGCCTCGCCGAACTCGATCAGCATATTCAACGACATCATCAACCCGAAAGCATTCTCGCGACGTGCGTCGTCTATCAGCGCTTCGATCACGATGAAAGCTCCGCCCTCGGGGAGCGCATCGTACGCTTTCTTAACGAGCATCTTCTTGTTTTCAAGATTCCAGTCATGCAGGATCATTCCCATTGTGATGACATCGGCCTTGGGCAGGTCGTCTTTGAAAAAATCGACATTGATTGCCGAAACACGATCGGACAAGCCCGCCGCCTCGATCTTTTTTGCGGCAATCACGGTTGCGGGCGGAAGATCGGCTGACGTTACTTTCAGATGAGGATGCTTGCCGGCAACGATCATTGACAGCGTCCCCGCCGCACCGCCAACATCGCAAAGCGTGCGATACCGTGAGAAATCGAACTTTTCGGCCAATGCCATAAAGTTGCCCGCGGAAATCCCGGCCATCGCATCCATGAATTGCTCTAACCTTTCCGGCTTGCTGTAAAGCTCTTCGAACACACCTTCACCGCCGTGCTTCGTCTCATTTTGCGACTTGCCGGTTTGGAGAGCTTCGGTCAGATCGCCCCAAAACGGATAAATCCGTGCGTTCGCCATCTCAAGAAAACCGCCCATGAATGCCGTACTTTTCTTATCGAGGAACAACGCAGTTTCAGCCGTGTTTCGATACCGTGAATCCGGTCCGTCACCATCGCGCTCGAGAAATTTCAATGCAACCAGCGTGTCAAAAAAATCGGGGTTTGCTCGCTGGTGCAGATTGAGGGCTTTCTGTAATTCGGCACCGGTCATTGCGCCGTCGCCGAGCTTAGAAAACAGCTCCAGCTCAACCGCTGATAGCAAAACCTTTGCCGGCCAAAATGCCATGCCGACTTCCATGATTCGTGCGGGTGTTAAAGTTTCCACATGGTCTCCTTAATTTGTTAGTGGGCGTGTTGCGATAATACTCATCAAACCACGAGGCTGGCAATCTTGACCGGCTATTTCTGTCGGAAAATTTTCCTTGAAGAAGCTGACAAGCGGAACGAGGAGTGGGAAATCTTCAATTCTTAGAAGCAGAAATCAATTACGCCGGTTTCTCGGCGGCAGTTGCGATGGCGGTGGTAACCGGGAGTACTATCGAAAAGGTGGCTCCAAGTCCTTCGCCGTCGCTTTCCGCGGCGATCGCGCCGCCGTGTAATTCTACAATATGGCGTGCAATCGCAAGGCCCAGCCCCAGCCCGACATGTCTTTCGGCGCCTTTTGCCTGCCGGTAACGCTCGAAAACTTGCGGAAGAAAATCCGGGCTGATTCCTTTACCGGTATCTGTCACGCTCAATTTAGCGTTCGCTCCATCGTATTCGAGCGAAACGGCTATTCGGCCGCCTTCCGGCGTAAATTTCACGGCGTTTTGGAGCAGATTGTTGACGACCTGCTGCAGCCTGTTCGGATCTCCGTATATCCATTTTGCCGAATGGTCGATCTCGGCCTCGAGTTTGATCGATTTGCTTTCAGCCGAAGGGAACGCGGCGTCTATGACAGGATCGAGTATAGACGCCAGATGCACGGGCTGCTTTTCGATCAGAAGATTGCCGTTTACTATCCGCGAAATATCAAGCAGATCGTTCACAAGGCGAGTTTGCGCTTTCGCACTTCGGTCGATGGCGTCGATCGCACGTGCGTAAACATCCTCGTTTCCCTTATTCGTTCGCAAAAGTCCGACCCAGCCGACCATGGCATTTAGCGGCGTTCGCAGTTCGTGGGAAACCATGGCGAGAAAATCGTCTTTTGCCTTGTTCGCGGACTCAGCCTGTACACGGGCTTCCTGTTCGCGGACGCGCTTGATCCGCTCGTCTTCCATCTGCTTTTGCTGAATCGCATAGCGAATCGAACGTTCCAGGTTTCCAGCATTGATCTGTGCCTTGACCAGATAATCAGCGGCACCAGCCCGCATCGCTTCAAAATCAAGCCGCTTGTCCGTCTGACCTGTTAGCAAAATTATCGGCGCTTCATACCCGATTGAGCGCGCCTCGCGCATCAGCTCAAGTCCATCATGTGGGCCCAGCCGATAATCCAAAAGGCATACGTCGAAACCGCCGGCCGCTATTTTTTCGAGAGCCTCTTCAAAGGTTCGGGCCCAATCGACCTTAAACTTCTCGGCGTAAATCTCGGTTAGCAGAGCGCTGGTCAGGACGTAATCGTCCTCGTCGTCCTCAACCATCAGGACGTTTATTTCTTTGCTGTTCAGCCAGTTCTCCATTTTTGCAGGATTTAATCCGGCAGCTCCACGAACTCGACCCAGTACTGGCCCATCGTTTTCATCAGCTCAACCAGACGGTCGAACGTCACCGGTTTTGTTATGAACGAACTGGCGCCCAGATCGTAGCTGCGATAGATATCTTCTTCCGCTTTTGATGTGGTCATTACGACGACCGGAATGCGGCGCAGATCAGGGTCGGCCTTGATCTCTTTTAATGCTTCGCGGCCGTCCTTTTTCGGCATGTTCAGGTCAAGCAGGATCAAGCCGGGCCGGGGTGATCCTTCATATTTGCCGCGTTGTTTGAGGAAGTCCATTAAGTCTTCGCCGTCGACCACAAAGTACAGATCATTCAGAACACGGCTTTCTTCCAAAGCTTCCTTTGTCAAAACGCGATCGTCCGCGTCGTCGTCCGCCATCAAAATAATGATCGGCTTTCCGATAGTTGTCATTTAGATCGTCTCCTTTTGCTGGTTGACAGGAAGTGCCGCAATGAAGGTCGAGCCTTCACCAGGTTTGCTGCGGGCGCTCAACGTGCCTCCGTGCCTTTCTACGATCTTGCGGCACACCGCAAGCCCGATTCCCGTTCCCTCGAATTCATTCCGTCCGTGCAGCCGCTGGAACGGCGTAAATATCCGATCGAGATATTTTTCGTCAAAGCCTATACCGTTGTCCGAGACGCGAATATTCAGCATTTCAAATCCGCCGTTAGCAGGCTGTTCTTCCGCATCGATCCTGATCTCAGGCGGCACTCCTGTACGGTGGAACTTAAGAGCGTTGCCGATCAGATTCTGAAACAGCTGGCGCATCTGAAGCGGATCGGCCTCTATCGTCGGCAGGTTGCCGACATGTACCTGGGCCTGGTTATCCTGAAGCCTTACTTCCAAATCGCCGAGTACCTCGCGAGCTACCCGCGAAAGGTCGGTCGGTACGAACGGTTGGGCTTTTGTCGTAACACGGGAAAAAGCCAGCAGGTCGTTTATCAGCGTATGCATCCGGTCCGCGGCGCCCTGCATGCGCGTCAGGTAATCGCGAGCCTCATCATTCAACTGCGGGCCGTGCTTCGTAGTTAGACGATCGCCAAACGCCTGAATTTTACGCAGGGGTTCCTGAAGGTCGTGGGATGCAACAAATGCAAAATCCTGCAATTCCCGGTTGCTTCTTTGCAGTTCGGTATTCACTACATTAAGCTCGGCAGTCCGTTCGATCACCCGCTGTTCGAGTAATTCACGCTCGACTTGCAGGCGAGCCTCGTTCAGCCTCCTTTCGCGGATATCACGAATCGCCAGATAAAACGCCAGGCAAAGAAGCGCGAGAAGCACCGAGTTTGCCAGGATGAAAGTGAATATCGTCCTTTGTCCGCTCAGCTTGGATTCGGCGACCCTGGCCGTCAAAAGGGCACGTTCGTCATTTGCAATGTCAGCAATAGCAACTCGCACTGCATCCATCAGACGTTTTCCTTCTTCGGTATCAACAGACGAAAATACAGGCACTTTCTGCTCGATTGCGCGGGTCGCCGTGCGTTGATCCAACCTCTCGAACCGTACCGCCGTTGCCGCTTCGAGCGTTTGAAATTTTTGCTGATGGGATAAGTTCTCGGCGGTATCTTTTTTTAAGGCGTCAACCATCGTCCGATAGTTCCGCACACTGGATCTATATTCTTCCAGGAAAATTTCGTCTCCGGACAAAAAATAACCTCGGGCGCCAGTTTCGGCTTGGAGGAGAATAGCTTTCAGTTCCTGCAGGTTCTCCAATACTTCCTGGGTATGAATGACCCGTTCGTTATTGTCGATCAGCGTGCTGACAGACCTGTAGGAAACTACTCCGTTGATGATGAGGAGCAGTACCGCGACCGTAAACGATACGGCAATCCTGCCTCCCGCAAAAGAATTCATGTGTCGATAATACGGCGTTGGGCGTGTTTTACGAAGCGAACTTCGTGCGGCGAATAATCACGGCCAAATGTCCGCTTTTCGAACAGTTAACCATTTGCACCAAAACACGTCTGTTAGATTACTCACCAACCGCAAGTGCCCAAGCCCGAACGACGCGGGCAAGCTCGGAAAAGACATCTTCGGTCGAGGTTCTGGTGCGTTTCAGGATCTTGAAGCTGTGGTCCGCCGTGTCGAGCAGGTGAAGCGTGGCACGTTTGCTGAGATTTTGGATGACGGGCTTTAGAAGGTCGAGTTCGGCGAGCGCGTCGCGCGTGCCGCTGAGGAAAAGCATCGGGATATCGACTTTTGAAAGATGCTCGGCGCGCGTTATTGCCGGTTCGCCCGCGGGATGCAGCGGGAACGAAAAGAAAACAAGTCCTTTGACGCCGTCGATAGGCGATTCGGACTGCGCCGTCGAAGTCATTCGCCCGCTAAACGAATGCCCGCCCGCAAGCAACGGCAGATCGGGACACGCTTCATGTGCCGCCGCAACCGCCGAACGAATCGTCGCCGTCACCGTAGCCTGAGAATTGCGCCCGCCGCCCTTTTCGGAATAAGGAAAGTTATACCGAAACGTAGCAATACCCTGCTCAGCCAAACTCTCCGCTATCTTCTGCAGCATCGGCGTCCGCATATTCGAACTCGCTCCGTGGCCGAGGACGAGGAGATGCGTTGCCTCATCCGGCCGCATCAGCAATGCCGATACTTCACCCTTTTCTGGGGTTGAGAGAAACTGTAGCTTTTGCTGGATTGTAGATGTTTCCACCGTAATCCCCCTCGTTCTCGAATATGTGATGACGAGTTTGGTCAGGATCAGTAAGCCGACTCAGATTTAGAAGTACGTCGTGAGCCAAAACATCTTGAACAACTCGGAAAAAGCCGCCAGCGGATTTATTCAGCAAATCAAGTATATCTTTGTCTGCGGCATACAGCTGGCAAAAAATCTCCCATTTTGAGTGCAAGCGGCAAACCTGATTGTACAAAGGCTTATACAACTTGAACATTTCTGGGGGGATTAGTTGGTCAGCCATATTTATCGGACTCTAAAGCAGTCTCGTTTCTATCATTGACTAGCTTCAGCGTGAAGTTTCAACCCCAACGCTCCAACGACTTTGAGAATTGTGTCAAACCCCGGACTTCGCTCTCCTGAAAGGGCCTTGTATAGACTTTCGCGCGAAAGCCCGGCATCGCGAGCGACCTGAGACATCCCTTTTGCGCGGGCAATATTGCCAAGCGCTTTCGCGACAAAAGCGGCGTGCCCGTTTGCTTCTTCAAGACAGGCTTCAAGGTATGCCGCCATTTCTTGCGGTGTTCCCAAATATTCAGCCACGTCGTATCTGGTTGTTTTGGTCTTTCCCATTTTGTTATAGATTTGTCGCAAGGGCTTTTTCAATCATGTTCATCCGTTCTCGGACAAGAATGTCCCGATCATGTACACAATTGAATGGACGATCAATAATACGAGTGCGGTGATTCCGAGTTTCCCTTTTGCACAAGCCCAACCAATTATAAATCCATAGACTGGAATTTGAAGAATTATAGTGGATAACCCTAGCAGTGGAGCAACAGGGCCGAGAAGTTCGAAATACGGGAAAACCATTCGAATGATTGTATTCGACTCAGGTGTGCTCTTTTCGTGAGTGCCGATACCAGCCAGCATCCGTAAGATCCAAAGTGCGTTTATCGCTAAAGCCGTGCCGAACGGTATCCAGAATTTCCTAGATTTGAACATACGGTTACTACGGCAATTTAAAGTTTTTCTTCAAACCCTGCCACACTTCGCTGTATTCGTGCTGTAGCTGCGCGGTTTCCATTGCAAATTTCGTCGGACGGATGATGTATCGCGATTCGAACATAAAAGCCAACGTGCCTGAGAGCTTCTGCGGTTTCAGGTCGGCATCCGAAGCTTTGTCGAACGCGTCGAGGTCGGGGCCGTGGGCGGACATTTGGTTGTGGAGCGAGCCGCCGCCGGGGACGAAGCCTTCCTCTTTGGCGTCGTATTGGCCGTAGATCAGGCCCATGTATTCGCTCATGGTGTTGCGGTGGTACCACGGCGGGCGGAAGGTGTCTTCGGCGACAAGCCAGCGGTCGGGAAAGATGACGAAATCGACATTCGCGGTGCCGTGCAGATCGCTCGGGCTTGTTAAAACGGTAAAGATCGACGGATCCGGATGATCGAACGAGATCGAGCCAATCGTGTTGAACCGCCGGAGGTCATATTTGTAGGGCGCGTAGTTGCCGTGCCACGCGACAACATCCAGCGGCGAATGATCGGTCGTGCACGACCACAAATTTCCGCCGAATTTCGCAACAATTTCACACTCGCCCTCGATGTCTTCGTACCACGCGACTGGCGTTTCGAAATCTCGCGGGTTGGCCAGTCCGTTGGCCCCCATAGGTCCTAGATCAGGCAGACGAAACTGCTGGCCGTAGTTTTCGCAGATATAGCCACGGGCAGAACCGCCCGCGTGAGCGGGTGGCACGGCGCCCGAGCTGGACTCAACGTTGGACACGCTCGAACCTCCGCCACCTGCTGACGCAGGCGGTTCTGCCCCGATCTCGACCCTGAACTTCAGCCCTCGCGGCAGACAGCAAACCTCGCCCGGTCCGATATCTACAACACCAAGCTCCGTAGAGATCCTCAGCCCGCCCATCTCCGGCACGATCAGCATTTCGGCGTCGGCGTTATAGAAAAACCTCTCCTTCATGTCGGCGTTGCAGGCATAGATATGCACCGCCATGCCAAACTGCGCGAAAGAATCACCATTTCCGGCGATGGTTGTTATGCCATCGATAAAGTCTGTTCGTTCAACCGGCGGCGGCAGCGGATCCCAGCGCAGTTGATTCGGCGTTGTCACGACTTCATCAAACGGCGAAGAGCGGAACAACCGGTTCTCGATCTGCCGAAACGGTTTGTGCAAAACACTCGGCCTGATTCGGTACGTCCAGGTTCGCTTGTTGCGGTCGCGTGGCGCCGTGAACGCCGTCCCGGAAAACTGCTCGGCATAAAGCCCAAGCGGAGCCCGCTGCGGCGAATTTCGTCCGACGGGCAATGCTCCGGCGACGACTTCGGTCGCAAACTCATTTCCGAATCCGGTTTGATATCTCAGGTCCATAACAAGATTTAAGCCACAGGTTACCACACGAAAGCCGCGGCGAAGAGCTCCAGGAAGGAACGTAGTTTCATGATTCGAGTTTTGTTTTGGAAGACGGCTTACTTATCATCGCCCAAAACCCGAGGGACACTAAAGACCTCAAGCGTTGCGGTTGTCGATGCCAAGGCCGAAGTCAGTCCTTGCCGTGCTTGGAGAGCTATCTCGCTCGATGGTAAGTCAACGCCATCACGACACACTCGCGTAGAGCTTCGATCGCGATCTCTTCATCAAGGTTGAACAAGATCGCTCGATTCTTTTCGTAGCGAAACGTGTCGCCGAACAACACTCTAAAAGAATCGACAAGCGATGTTTGGCAATGAAAGTACATGGCGTAATCCGCGGAACCATTTTTCACCTGGTCAATGCGTATCGTCGAGCCGCTTTTCGTCGCTTTTGTAAGATAGCTCGGCTGTCCCCATTTCAGCGTTTCCTCGATGTCTCCTACGCCGTCCGTCTTTTTCGCGGTTTCGAAGATAAGGCGCCGTAGCCGTAAAAGTTTTCGTTTTATCGCCCTGGGGTAAGCGTCAAAAACCTCGGCCACGTCACTTCGAGCAAAGTCATCCATAAAGAAGAATATCGCCCCTCGAACAAATTCACTCAACTATCGTTTCCTTTCACCTTCCATAAAATCAAGCCGCATTTTGCAATTGTCGATACCGGAGCCGAAGCCGTCCTTTATATGTTCAACGGTACGAAAACCGAAACGGTTATAAAAGCCTTCGGTATGCTGAGAGGTAGAGATTGTGATGGGGACGCCTGGATATTTTTCGGCGGCGAGATCGATGCGAAACTGCGTCATCTGTTTGCCAAGCCCGGTTCCGATGCGGTCGCTCAGCACCATTCCCCAGCAAAGCGAAACGGTCTCGTTTTCGTTCAACGCAATGCCGCCCGCACCGACGATCTCGCCCTCAATTTCGAAAACGTAATAGTGTTCGCCGCGCTCGTCCCAAAGAAAATTGCGCAGTCCCGACTCTTCCTCGGGCGTGAAATATTTCGCGATGTTCGACCGAAAGATTGCTACGACGGCTTCGACGTCGGTTGGTTGATAAAGGCGTGCGTGCATCTAAGGTTCGATATCGAAATGCAAAACATCCTCACGCGTTCCGAGCGATTCGTAAAGCTTGATCGCCGGATCGTCACCATGGTCGGCCTGAACGAAGATCACGTACGCCCCGATCTCCCGGGCGATCTCGCGCAGCTTGTTAATCAGCCCGGTCGCTATGCCTTCGCGACGATGACTTTCAAGCACCGCCAAGTCGTAGATGTATATCTCACTTCGTTCCTGCTCGAATTTCTTCAGAACATAAGCCGCGAGACCGCCGACAACTTTCCCGTCCGCCACCGCAACAAGCGGTATAAAATCCTCGCGCCCAAGGAGCTTATTTAGATATTCATTCGACGGTATCGCCGTTTGATACGATTCCTGATCCTCGAACGCGTCTGCGAAGACTTTCAGTAAGTCTTTCAGCAACGGCAGATCAGCCCGATCATATAAAACGTCGCTCATGTAATTAACGATTTCTCGTACCGCCAAACTTCGAGTTTGAAGATGCCTTCTTCGGTCGGAAGCTCGCTGAGATGGGTTCCGGTCCGCCGCCAGCCGCTTTTTTCGTAAAACCTGGCCGCACGCTCGTTGCCGATCGCACATGCCAGCCATGCGGTTTCGAAGCCTTTTTCGGCGAGCTTGCTTTCGGCATCCGTTATCAAAGCCTTTGCGACGCCCTTGCCGCGCGCTTCGGCTGAGACGTAGAGCTGATATATAGCTCGTCGTCTTTGTTGATGCAAAAGCCAAGCGGTTCACCAACCGGCCCGACAACGCGCACATTTGAAAGGAGTTTTTCCAAACGTTCGGCGAAACTTTCACGCGTGCGAAGACGCTTCAACTCAGCAGGCAAGATCGCAGCGTGAGCGTCCTGCCAGCCGTCATACCAAAGGTTAGCGAGAGCGTCGATTTCCGACTTTACGGCGTTTCTGATCTCCATTTATCGATAACCCGTCACGTCCGCGGGTTTGCCGGCGTCCTGCACCTCAACGACATAACGCCAAGCGTCCGGTTGCGAGCCGTCAACGTCGGTGAAGCCATAAATTTTTGCGAGCTGCCCGCTCGACAACGATTGACCGTTCCAACGTGCTACTTCTGGATCGGCAGCCAACGCCGCAACCGCACGGCCTACGTACCGCGGCGTTTCCGATATCGCAAAATGCGGCTGCACCTTACACGCGTCTTGCCAGTTTTCTTCGGTGACTTTGTAATTATCGAGCATCTGCTCCGACCGCAGCCAGCCGGGCGAGAGTGCAACCGCCGTGCAGCCATGCGGTTCAAGCTCGTGAGCGAGCGAAAACGCCATCCGCAGATTCGACGCCTTCGCCAAGTCGTAAAAAAAGGAAACGCGATAATTTTCCTCGTTATACTCCCGCGTCCCGTCCGTAATCTCAACCACCAGCCCACCCGGATTTTTGATCATCAGCGGCAGAGCGAAATGGCTCGTGATCGCGTGCGTCTCAACACCCAATTGCAATGTTTTTAAACCGTATTCAAGATCGCACTCCCAAACCGGCTTGTTCCACTCCATCTTCGTCGCACCCCAGATGTCGTTCACCAAAATATCCAACCGCCCCTGCTCGCTTTCGATCCTATTTATTAACGCCTCAACCTCCGCCGGAACCGTATGATCCACCCGCACCGCAATCCCAACACCACCCGCCTGCGTAACAAGCTCCGCCGTCTCCTCAATCGTTTCGGGCCGCTCCATTTCGGACCGCCCATCACGCGTACTCCGGCCCGTGCAATAAACAGTCGCACCAGCGGCGCCGAGTTCAACGGCAATGCCGCGGCATGCCGCGCGCGTCGCTCCCGCAACTAAAACTATTTTCCCAGTGGAGGATGAGATCATTTGAGTAATGACAAGTCAGACTTGAAAATATAGAGCAGGAGTTTAGCTGGAAAAACGACCTTACCACTCTTCAGCTTCAAATGCGTTATTTTGGTCGAGCATTAGGTTTCTCGCATCGTTTGGAAAATTCACGCGGACACTCCAAACTACGTATCCGTTTTCGCTACGCGTGGTGGCGAATCCCGCAAGCCAGTAAACGCCCGGCTTGATGCCCTCAAAACGTCCGTTCCCGTCAAAGTCTGTCGTCGAGCTCGCAATAATGTACTCCTTTATGTTTTCTTCCTTTATTCCGATTCGACCGTCCCCATAACCCTGTGTTGCTAACTGCTTCGCTAGAGAAGGTTGAGTAAAAATAATCTTTCCGTCTTTGTCTTCATGCAGGGGCCGAATATCGGTGGATAATAGATAGAATTTAGTTCGGGCTACAGGCTGAGCTCCATTTTTATAAAGGAGGGCGACTTTAAACGGTATTGTCGAATCAGAGACTGCCTCGGTCTTGGGTGCCCTGTTTCCTGAGGGCGCCGAGTTGGTTCCCAAGAATTGAGAAAAGTAGATTCCCAACCCTACAAGCAAAACT
>CADEEU010000061.1:0-1709 GCA_902826385.1 uncultured Acidobacteriota bacterium
CCAACCGTAAACGCCGGTATAGTCACATTTGCGTTCGTCGCGCTTACGACGGAGTAGCCCATCAGCCCCGCTCCTGAATCTACATGATTTACAGTCACTGAGCCTGCTCCCGCCGTGATCGATTCAAACGCGGCCGCGCTGCCCGGGAATACTTCGGTAACCGTCAGTGTCGGCGTGCAAATTCCGCCTGGCGTCGGCGTCGGCGTTGGTGTAGGAGTTGGCGTCGCCGTCGGTGTCGGTGTAGCCGTTGGCGTCGGCGTCACCGTGGGCGTTGGCGTCGCGGTTGGCGTCGGCGTTGCGGTCGGAGTCGGTGTCGGCTGCGTTCCGCCCGCACACTGTGCACGAATTAGGATCGCCTCTCTTCTTGCCGATGCTCTCAATGTAAAGTCGACGGCCCCGACACCCGGAATAGTAAACGTCGACGTCACCGGATCAACGGTTCCCGGCGTGAATGCCGGTACGGTAACGTTTGCGTTGGCCGCGCTTACGATGGTCAATCCCTGCAGCCCTACGCCGTTGTTACCGATATCGACGGTAACGGAACCCGCTCCGGCCGTGATTGAAGTAAACGCGGCGAGACTTCCCGGAAATACCTCAGTGACCGTCAGTGACGGAGTGCATACGCCGGGATTAGGCGTTGCGGTGGCCGTAGGCGAAGCGGTCGGCGTCGGTGTTGGCGTCGGGCCCGTGCCGCTGCTAGGGGCCTGAACGGGCAGCATTATCGGCGCTCCGGTTTTGTAAAAACCGACCGTCGCGTTTACCGTCACCGGCGGACGGTTCGAATCGAACCTGAAATTGTACATCGTTGCCCAACGGATAGCGTTGGCGTTTAGATTCTGCGAAGGAGTTTCGGTGCTCCAGGTCATCGAGCCGCCGGCCTGTGATTGGGCCCACGGGGCACTGCTGTAACCCGTGTTGCCGGCGGTCCCGTCGCCCGACCAGCCGGGATGCTGCGGGGGAGCGTAAAATCCGACATTGCTGAGCACCGCGCCGCTTCCGATAGGAACGCTGAACGAGCCTATGCCTCTATCGAGATTCTCGTTATAGATAGCGTACTCATAGTGCCAGACGCCCGGCGACGGGTTGGTCACTTTGTAGCCGAGAATGCCGGTCCCGTCGACGCTGGGAGCGGGATTGATTTGAACAAGCTGAGCTCCGCTCCACGCGTTGATTGCGGGCCGGCCACGCGTGGTCGAACCGACGGCGGAGAACGAAAACGGGCTGCCCGTTCCGCTCACGTTGAACCGTCTGTACGACGTATTGTTGTACATATTGCACTGCGTCGGATTGGCCTGGCACCACTCATACTCATGCGGCGTAACATAGGAAGATTCGGCATAATACGATGCGCCCGGATTTAGAGAGGTGTTAAGTGCCGCAATCTCGGTAACAATTCTGTGAGACGTTCCGTTATGCGCGTGGCCGGTATGAGAATTGGGAGGCGTAGCCGAGTCGCCACGCGGGAATTCACCGGTAAACGGATTGATCCATGCCCGTGAGCCAAGATTCGGACCTGCGTTCAGGCTGGCCGAGTACGGGTCGGAGCATCCCGAACCGAGACGCGTGCCGTTCGGGTGCGATGCACATCCGAGAGAACAAAGATTCTGCTGTAACGCAGTAAAGCCGTGCTTCACGTTCGATTGGCCCACCTGCTCGAAACGGTCGTCGTTCGTCGAACCACCGCTCATACGGTAAAGGTTCATCGGAAT
>CADEEU010000061.1:1719-13042 GCA_902826385.1 uncultured Acidobacteriota bacterium
GCCACAGCAAGTCCCACCTGAGTGCCAAAGCTGCTGCCGAACTGGGCAAGTCCCGATAGGTCGCCAACAACGACGTCCGGGCCCGGGTTAGTGCCGACGCTCGGGCCATCAGGAGGCATCGTGGCGGAGCTGACCTCACCGTTGACAACCTGCGTCACCTCGATGGCACGCATGGTCGTGTCGATCGCCAATTTGCCGATAACCGCACCCGCATCGGCCGGGCGGCCAAGCTCGGCCGCAAATTCCCTGGAAATTAACAACCTGCCGTCGCTCACCTTAAGACGGTCTAAAGCGCCGTCAAACTCGAACTGGTGGCCTTCTATGTTAAAGAAAACAAAGCCCGAATTCGCATCTCGTATCACAAGCTCGTATTCGGCACCATAGGGCGTGTTCTCAATCACGAGTTGCCGATACGACTCATTCAATTTTGCCGGCAGTACCGGCGTGTCTTTCGGAATCAGCGTCATCGAACTTGGCAGTGGAGCTCGCAGTTCGTCGTTAAAGACGACTATTGTGAAAAACGAGTTATTTTCCACGTCAAAGCTCAATTTTGACTGCCGGCCTCCTTTGGCCCCGTTCCTGGCGCCGTTCAGGCGTTTTAGGTCGAGATCGATCGTTACGCCGCCGCTGGAGACGATCATTTTTTCAAGGGTACCAGTATCGTTCCCCTGGCTCTTTTGTTTTTGCTCGGTAAATAACTGGTCCGAACCGCCAAGGACCCCAAGCAGCGAAAGTAACGCAATGAGAAAAGTCTTTAACATAGTTTCAGAATCCCAGCCTTGCAGGCTCTGTAAATTGACTGCCCTTTAGAGAAAGGGCGAATGCAGACGTTAGGTTTAATTAGTTCCCTTAATGAAGATGCAAACTCTCTTTTTAACCGCAATCAGGTGCTTTATTCAAGTCGGCGGTATAGAATTTCTTTCGGTTGTCCAATTTTGCGATCGAATTATAGCAACTTATGAAGAGCGGTTGTGTAACCCAGCAAACAAAAGCAGGGCGGAGTATTGAACTGCCGGTCCTGGCAAATTCGCCATCCGCAAAAGGCGAGATCCGGCAATCGCGAACCGGACGCTGGCGCGCAGCGGCATTGCTGGCCCTTAACCTGCTTATGATCGCCCACGTGATTCAATGGCGGTTGACGGGCTCGACAGTTTCGCCGATCGAACCGTCGGAAGCGATGTACACGCTTCAAAATGGGGCTATAAACGCCGGGTTTATCTTTTTCACGTTAGCCATCCTGGCGACGCTCATCTTCGGGCGCTTCGTCTGTGGCTGGGGCTGTCACGTTCTTGCCCTGCAGGATTTCTGCGGCTGGCTGTTAAAGAAGATCGGCCTTAAACCGAGGCCTTTTCGTTCACGGCTTTTGATTTTTGTTCCGCTGATCGTTGCTCTTTATATGTTCGTTTGGCCGACGGTGATGCGGGCATTTACCAGGCCCAAAGATGCACCTCTTATTCCGGGCTTTACTAATCATTTGATCGTCACAGATTTTTGGGCGACATTCCCGCCAGTCTGGGTCGCTATCCCGTTTCTTTTTATCTGCGGATTTCTGACGGTTTATTTTCTCGGGCAAAAAGGTTTCTGTACCTACGCCTGTCCGTACGGCGGATTTTTTGGGCTGGCCGACAAGGTCGCGCCCGGGAAGATTCGCGTGACCGACGCGTGCAATGAATGCGGCCACTGCACCGCGACGTGTACGTCTAACGTGATCGTCCATGCCGAGGTAAAGCAGTACGGGATGGTCATCGATCCGGGCTGCATGAAGTGTATGGACTGCGTCAGCGTATGCCCGAACGACGCACTTTACTTCGGATTCGGCAAGCCATCTGTTCTTGCCGGAAGCGGTAGCGACCGGGGCACTCCACTCAAGAAGAACTACTCTCTCACTTGGCCGGAAGAAGCCCTGGCCGCCGTTGTATTCGCAGCCAGCTTCTTTGCCGTCTGGGACGTATATCAACTTGTGCCGATGCTGATGGCACTCGGAATCGCGGCCGTGACAACTTTTCTTGCCCTAAGAACGTTGCGGGTATTTACTTCGTCAGACCTTTCGTTCTACCACTGGAACCTGAAAGCCAGCGGTTCGATCAAGAAAGCCGGATGGGCTTTCGCGGCTTTTGCCGCAGCGTGGATCGGTTTGACCGCTCACAGCGGCTGGGTCCGCTACCACGAACGCGGCGGAGCTGTCGCGTTTGAGAATCTCCAGATCCCGGATGAACTTGCCCTGGCGCAGGCAAATCCCGATCAGTGGCTGTCTCAAAGCGACCGCGTCAATATTGCCGAGGGGCAAATGCATTTCCACGACGCCGTCGATCTTGGCCTGTTTACCAACAAAGAAGCGATCTCAAAATTCGCATGGATCGAATTTCTCGGCGGCAACACCGAACACGCGCTTGTTTTGCTGGATAAAGCGGCGGCCAATCAGGCGGGCCAGGCCAAAGCATTAAGCCTTTACTATCGCGGTGCGATCCTGAATCGTTTGGGACGCAATGAAGAAGCTCTTGTCAATCTCGACAAAGCTTATTCCGAAAGGCCCGACCTCGCGACCGCATTAGAAGAAAAAGGCGAATCGTTGTGGCAGCTCGGCCGAAAAGGTGAAGCCGTTTTAGTTTGGGAAAACGCGATCAAAACAAACCCTCGCCTGCCGCTTGCAAATTCGTTTCTCGCAGGAGCTGCGACTTCTGAAGGCCAAATCGAAGCCGCTTCCAAATACGACAGCCAGGCCGCTCAATATACGCCGAATGATCCGTACTTTCATTGGATGTTGGGCCTTAGACTGCAGAACCTCAAGATGGGTGAGCGAGCCGAAGTACATTTTGCCCGAGCGACGAAACTCAATCCGGCTTTCAACCTTCGCCGGGGCCGCGACAGCAAGCGGCCGTGAGTTTCACCCGCCGCTTTGCCCGCAAATCGCTATGGGTTTAAGATTATGAGTTCATAAACAAAAAATATTCCGGCTACTTTTAATTCCAGCCACACAGAAGAATGAATTATTACAAAGATATATTGGCATTGATCGGCAAAACGCCTCTGGTAAGGATCAATAACATTACTAAACAGCACAAGATCAAGGCCCAGGTTTACGCGAAGATGGAGAGCCTGAATCCGGGTTATTCCGTAAAGGACAGGATCGGCGTTTCGATGATCGATTGGGCCGAGAAGGAAGGCGTTCTTAAGAAAGGCGGTACGATCGTCGAGGCGACCAGCGGAAATACCGGCATCGGGCTCGCTTTGGTAGCGGCCGCACGCGGTTATAAGTGCATCTTTGTTTTGACGGACAAAGTTTCCGTCGAAAAGAACCGCTATCTGAAGGCTATCGGAGCCGACATTGTCGTCTGCCCGGCGGCGGCCAAGCCGGGAACGCCCGATCATTATGTGGCGACCGCAAAGCGAATCGCTGAAGAGACACCGAACTCTTTCTATCCCGATCAATATAATCACCCGGCAAACCCGGCGGCACACTACCGCACGACGGGGCCGGAAATTTGGGAAGATACCGAAGGCAAGATCACGCACTTTGTCGCGAGCATCGGCACCGGCGGTACGATCAGCGGAACCGGCCGCTATCTGAAAGAAATGAACCCGGCGATAAAGGTGATAGGCGCCGACCCGTACGGTTCTATATTTAAGACATACAAAGATTCGGGCCACGTTCCCGAACCTACGCCCTATCTTGTCGAGGGCATCGGGCAAGCCCTGCCGACCGGCAACGCCGATCTCAACATTATCGATGAAATCATCAACATCACCGACCGCGAATCGTTCGATCTGGCCCGTCAGCTTGGACGTCGCGAAGGCATTTTTTGCGGAGGCTCGACCGGGACGATCTTTGCGGGAGCATTGAAGGTGGCCAAAGATCTGGACGAAAACAGTATCGTCGTTTTTATCGTTTGCGATACGGGCGAGCATTACCTGACCAAATTCCACTCAGACGAATGGATGAAGGAAAAACTGCTGCTCGAACCGCAGCGAATTTCGGCCGGGCTGATAATAGAAACCAAGAATTCAGGCGTTCCAGTCAACCTGATCTTCGTTTCGCCCGCCGACACGATCGAGTCGGCCCTCGCAAAAATGACCGAAAGCGGCGTTACTCAGCTTCCCGTTTTGGAAGAACACCAATCTGTCGGCAGCTTAAAAGAAAGCCGCGTGCTTACAAAGCTTTTGCAGAACCGCGACCTGCTGGAATCGCCCGTTTCGGCTGTGATGGACGAAAGCTTCCCGGTACTGGAAGTCGATACGAACCTGGCGGAGATCAAGAAAAAGCTGCAAAAATCGCCCGCGGTTTTGATCGAAGATTTCAAGCGCATCACCGGAATAATAACCCGGTCCGATGTGCTTGAGCTGCAGCGATAAATTTTTTGTTGCATTTTTTGAAAAATCGCAATAGGCTTCCGTCTTATTAAAAAAGGGCTTGATTTTTGTGCGGTATAGTTGGATGAAAATCGACCCCTCGATCTAGTGAAAATCTATGAGCGACGAAGAAAAGAACATCGGCGAAGCTGCAACCGGAACCGCGACGGTTGAAGCGCCTCCCGAGCAGCCTTTTTACGACGACGAGCATACGACCGAACCACATTCTTCGGCACGGCCGCCGCAGGAGGACCCGCCGTCGTCGTCGGGCAAATGGCAGATGCCAAAGCCTAAATTTCAGCAGACCAGCGGATATCTTCCGCAGGGTTACCTGAAGGAAGTTGAAGAGGTCGCGGCCGCGGATGCATCATCCGATTCCGGTGACGACGACGAACAAACTTCGCCCGTTCCGACGGGGCCGCCGGTCGAACTAAAGGCTCCGGCTGCTATCGCGCCTGATATCGAACCGCAGCCGGATATTGCCGATCAATTGCTGCCCGAAGAAACCGTCCCCCAAACAAACAGTGAGCCTTCGGCCGCCAAGCGAGGATCGAGCATTCCGATGATTCTTTTCGGACTCTTTGCAATTGTCGCTTTTGTCGCCGTGTTTCTGGGCGCGATTTACTACTTCTTCTTTTACGCCGAATAGACCGTCCATCTTTGTCCAACGAGGCGCACCTTCCGTTTTCAGCCGCAAAACGAAGTTCGGTCTGCCGTCTAATCTACGCGGCGAGTGCTGTGTTGGTGTAGCGGTGACGAGTATTCGGCGTTATTATAGAAGGCAGCGGATATTGCCCGTTTTTTGACGTTATATGGCCGAGCATAAGCTAAAATTCGGCGACGGCGAGTTGGTGCTGAAAGAAGGCGTGACCACGCTTGGGCGCACTTCGGAAAATAATGTCGCTTTTCCTTCCGATTCGAACGTCTCGCGCTATCACGCCGAGATCGAAAAGCGCGGCTCTGAGTTTTGCCTGATCGATTTGAACAGCAGCAACGGAACAACCGTAAATGGCTCGAAAGTTTCCGGTGAAACATACCTTAAGCCCAGCGACCGTATTATGCTTGGCGGTTCAAGCGAGATCGTCTTTGAAACGACCGAACCGGAAGCAGAGAAGCCCGAACCCGACGACATGAGCCCGGTCAACATGCCTCCCGTAGGTGCGGCAGTGCAGCAGCTTCCCAGTCTTGCCGCGGCGTCACCTGCCACAGGCTCACGGACCATGTTGATGGTTGCGGGCGGAGCCGTGTTGGTGGCTGTAGTTGTCGTGGCGGTTACAGGTGCTGTCTATTACCGCAGCTATGCCTCGTCGTGCGACGCAAAGGCAAAGATCATCAAGCCCGAACCGGGCGACACAATATTTGAACCGACCGAGGTGGAGATCGAGATCGACGCAGACGATTCGGGATGCGTTGCAAGGGCGATCTTCACGCTGGACGGCGTCGAATTTGCGAAAACTGCCGATTCGCCCTACATCGCGACCCTGGATCCGAAAGATCATCCCGAACTGGCCGACGGCTTCGACCACGACCTGGGCGTCATTCTCGAAGACGAAAACGGAAAGCAGCTTCCAAAAGGCGAAGGCATCCTGCTGGCGCTTGAAACGAGAAAAGTAGAGAAACCTGAAGATAAACCGATCCCGGGTAAAACAGAAGATCTGCCGCAGCAGCCCGCCGAACCGAAAGTAAAAGAGGTTGCTCTTATAGACGTGCAGAAAATGACCAACCGCCTGGTCGAACAGTTTTCGGGAAGTAAGAAGTATAACGTCTCGAACAAACAGTTCCTCCTGGAAGTACAAAAACGGGCTGCGGAATATGCGCAGGAAGGATATTTCGAACGGGCCGCACCCTACAAGGATTCGATTAACACCGCGTTTATTACCGAACAGAATCTGGCGGCGCCGCTTGGACATGTTTTGGCGATGAGCCGAAGTAAGTTCACCGCCCAGAAGCAAGCCACGGACGAAGGCTTGTGGAGAATGAACTCCGAGTTTGTAAAAGCAAATGCTTATGACGGCCTGTGTGCCGGACAACCCATATCGGAGCCGACACAAAAATGCGCCGCAAAAGCGGCGGCACTTTACATGAAAGCGATGGTTTACGGGGTGTTTGACGGTGACGCGATCTACGCGGCGGTCGCGTTCGGAAAATCGACGGCCGACGCCACAACCTGGAAATCGACCCTTCCCGCAGACCGTTCCGACGTTTGGAACTCGATCAAAACCGCTCCCGAACGCGAACAACTGGTGAGGTTCTTTGCCGCCGGAATCGTTGCCGAGAATCCATCTAAATTCGGATTGAAAAAAGACAGGCCTCTGTCCGATCTATATCGGCAGGCGATGTAATTAGAATGCTTGAGGTCACGCTGACATACCCGACGCCGGAAGGCTCCCGCGAGGTCCGCATCGACGGCGAGCGGACCTCATTCGGACGCGGAAGCGAAGCCGATTACCGCTTTTCGGACGACGGATTATCTCGCCTCCACGCAACTATCTATAGAGACGGCGACCGGGTTTGGATTGTTGACGAAAGTTCGTCGAACGGCACTTTTGTAAACGGTCAACGGACCGCCGCGGCGGGTACGCCGCTCAGAAATGGCGACACGATAAGGATCGGCCATCAGACAGATCTTAATGTTCGCGTGGCCGAAAAATACGCGCCTGTTGCGGCAGAGGAACCTTCGGTTTACGCCGCGTCTGCTGCCCAACCCTTTCAAACCGTTCCCGCCTCGCCATCCGGAATCAGCTTTCTGCCCGTTATACTTATCGCCGGAGCGATAATGGTTGTCAGCCTCTCGGCGGTTTTTATCGGATACACCGTACTTGGAAGCGGCAAAACGGAAGTCGTCCAGAACACGGACGACTACGACGAGCCGATCGACGACGAGCCGGCAAAAACTCCAAAACCCGGCCCATCGCGAAGTTCGTTTAACTCCGAACCCTCACCGACACCGGGCAGCACAATGACGCCCATAATCGATCCTCCGACCGTAAATGAGGCTCCCGCTGCCGATATTCTTAAGGGCCGCAAATACCTGGAAGTTTCGGATGCCGAGAAGCGCCAGTATCTGAGTGAAAGGGCTTTAAAAACCGCCCAGATAATAGGCAACAACAGCAGCGGAGCCATTCCGCCCGCTGCTTTAGATAAAATAAAGGCGTTCGTCGACGCTTATGCAAAACGAATCAGCGTTAAACCCGCAGGCGGATGCAAGTTCGGCGACAACCTTCAGGCAACCTACGAACGCGCCAGCAAGAACGCACCGTTCATCGTAAAGGCCTTTAACGAAAAAGGCATCGATATGCGAATCGGCCTGTACCTTGCAATGATCGAATCGGAACACTGCGTTTGTTTGCAAAGCCCGACCGGGCCGCTCGGGATGTTTCAGTTTACGTTTGCGACGGCAAAACTGCATTTCGAGCCGAACGACGGCGTGATAAAAGGGGCAAAACCGCCGAACGGCGATGTGCGGTGTCAGCCGGAGCCCGCGGCGAGAGCAGCCGCGTCCTACATGAAAGCCCTGACCGGACGATACGGGACAGGACCGGCAAGCGTTCCGTTGGCGATCGGCAGCTACAACAGCGGCGAGGGCGGGTTAAGCTCAAATCTGGTGAAAGCACTCGAATCCAACTCCGGTTTACCCCGCGATTTTTGGAGCTTGATCGCCAATGGCGACAAGCTGTCTCAGCAGTTTCAATCCGAAAACTTCAAGTACGTGCCGAAATTTTTTGCGGCCGCGATCATTGGCGAAAACCCGCAGGATTTCGGGCTTAAGTTGCAGCCGCTATCGACGTATTCGAAATGAGTCGAGAGCTGTGATCTCTCGACTTTTCGACTCTATGCTTTGGCTAAATTTCAAGGACGAAAACGGAGAAGAACAACGCATAGAGCTCGACCGTGATACTTTCACGGTCGGACGACACTCTGCCTGCGATTTAACCTATCCCGACAGCCGTCTTTCACGCGAGCATTTGCGCCTGGACAGGGATGACGGAAACTACTACGTCCTCGACCTCGGTTCGAGCAACGGCACGACGCTGAACGGAAAAGAAGCGGGCTCATCCATGCAGCTGAATGACGGCGACGTACTCGACCTTGGCGGCGGGCTCGATATAAGGATCGAGATAGAAAAACCGGAATCGACTGCTCCGTCACCTTCCGAACCCGAATTCGCCCAACCGTCGGTCCCCACGCCTCAGGCCGCCGCGGCCACTCCGGCTTTTAGCACGCCTCAACCGGCGAGCGACGGTATTCCCACGGCGTTTTTCATTCTGGCTCCACTGTTGGGGATCGTCGTACTGGGCATTATTATCGGCGCAGTCGTGTTGTTCGGCAGCGGCGAAAAGGAAGTAGTGAACGGCGATGACGACATCGGAAACTACTCGGTTGACGACGAGCCGGATAAACCAACCGACGACGAAGATACCAGGCCGACGCCGGCAAAAACTTCCTCGCCGCCCATAGGAAATCTGCCGGTAAATAGCGGGACCCCGGTTTCGTCGCCAGGACCGGGCGGTGGCATAGAACGCCTGCCGTCCGGCGGCGATTCAAGCGAAACCGCAAAGATCGAGCAAAACGGAGCTGCTTTTCTGCGCCAAATCGCTCAAAACGACCCGCGTGCCTTCCTTACCGGCGAACAAGCGACGAAAGTGAACGCCAAGGTCAAACAGCTCGGGAAATCATCGCTCGCAGACAATTTCAGCTCGGCGCGAAAGAACGCTTCGGCCATCAGGTCGCTTGCGGCGTCGAAAAATCTGAAGCCGCAGTTTTTGGCCGTCGCCGCAATTACTAAGCTCGGATCAAGCCGCGGCGACGTGCTGCAGGCGGCGCAAAGCATAGCCGACGTTTACGATAAGCTCGGAATCCAGATCGGCAATGAAAATTTCGACGATGCGCTTTTGATGGTCGCTGCTTATGATCAGGGAGTGGCCGGCGACACGATGAAAATGCGCAACATGCTGCAGGCGATAGCCGAAACTCCGGGCTCACCCGGAACGCGAGAGATCCGCTCTATCTGGTACCTGCAAAAAACCGGCAAGATAACCGCCGCGGAATACGAACGGGCCCTTGGCTTTCTGGCGATTGGAACGATTGCGCAAAACCCGAAGGATTTTGGCGTCAATACCGAGGCGTTGAGGTTATAAAAGATGGTGTCTGAGAATGTTATGGAACCAGAAAAAATGTTGTCGGGGGACCTGAAGCTCGAAGCCGGGCGTGAGAAATTTGAAATAAATCTCACAATTCCCGCAGATCCCGTAAAACCGCAGCGGATTCTTCCTGTTCTTCAGAAATTCACAAACCAGGTGGTCGAGCGCGGCATTCAGCGATCGAACGAGGCCGGAAAGCCGATCTCATGCAAGGCAGCGTGCGGCGCATGCTGCCGTCAGCCGCTGCTGATCTCCGAGGCTGAGGTTTATAACCTTTCCGATGTGATCGAAT
Organism: uncultured Acidobacteriota bacterium; assembly: GCA_902826385.1. Taxonomy (GTDB): domain Bacteria; phylum Acidobacteriota; class Blastocatellia; order Pyrinomonadales; family Pyrinomonadaceae; genus OLB17. The sequence continues at coordinate 11,500 of CADEEU010000061.1, forward strand.
CGATGCCGCCCGAGCGAAAACAGACGATCAAGCAGCGTTTCAGGCAGGGCCACGACCATTTTGAACGGATAGACTGGTTCAACCGGTTCGACGAAATGTCGGAAATAGCCCGGACGACCGGAAGCGAGGAGTCTAAGCAGCAATTTATCAACCTGATCAGCGAATACATGGAACAGCAGATCGCCTGCCCGTTCCTCGAGGCCGAGTCCTGTTCGATCTATGAAGACCGACCGTTGATTTGCCGCGAGTATCTTGTCACATCGCCCGCAGAGAACTGCGTCAGCCCAAAGCCTGAAACGATAGCTAAAATGCCGATCAGCGTAAAACCGTCGAAGGCGTTTTCAATGCTGGCAAAGACTGAGGATTCAAAAGATCCTTCATCGCTTCTTCTTATTCGCTTGATCGAGTTCGCCGAAGCGCACACTGAAAAATTTGAGGAGAAAAGCGGCCCGGCATGGATGGAAGGTTTTTTTAATCTTATAACCAACCGGTCCGAACCTGCATCGACCGAAAAAGCGGCTGAGGCGCCGGGTTAGCCCAAAGTTCCCAAGTCCCGGTCCAATGTCTTATACAGAGTGACCCTGGACGCAAGACTTTGGACTTTATAGGGCTGTTTACTATTTGAGGCACTTCGTTTTACTATCGTAGGTCTAGCCCAATTTTTTATGAGCAAATACCGCAAAATAGTTTGGAACGAAGGAATGCTGCTGACGCCGCATCACTTCCAGCAGTTCGACAATTATCATGAAGAACTGCTTAATTCGCGGGTCCGGTCGATATTGCAGCACGAATACGGTGTTATCGATCTTCAGGTCAACAACGAAGCGGTCGCAAACGGCAACTTTCAGGTAACCAACTGCCGCGCGGTGCTGCCCGACGGACTTGTGGTTAACGTTCCGGACGCCGAAGCCGTTCCGGACATGCGTCCGGTAGGCAATCATTTCGGTGTCGAAGCCGAACGCTTAGGTGTACACCTGGCAATTCCCGCCCGAAAAATGGGCGAGGCTAATTTCCAGGCCAGCGGTGGAATCTCTAACGGCAATCTCAGGTTTCTTCAGGAAGGGGCGATGGTCAAGGATGAGACCAGCGGCACAAACGAACAGCCGATCGCGTACGCTAAGAGTAACCTGCGGCTGATCTTCGATGACGAGCTGCGCGACGGGTTTACAGCGATGAAGATCGCCGAACTAGAGCGAACGCCTACAGGCCAGTTAAAGATCGTCGAAGAGTACATCCCGCCGATCCTGAATATTACGGCGTCGGCATGGCTGGTCAGCATGCTTAGGCAGTTAGTTGAAATTCTGATCACGAAAAGCGGCAGCTTGGCCGAACAGCGTCGCTCGAGCAACGCAACACTTGCCGATTTTACGACCTCCGAGGTTGCGGTTTTTTGGCTTTTGAACACGATCAACGCGTCGATCCCGACGTTGACCCATTATTTTCACTCGCCAATGCTGCATCCTGAAAAGCTTTACATCGAGATGGCGACCCTCGTGGGCAAGCTGATGACCTTTTCGACCGAAAGCCACCCGAAGGACATAGT
>CADEEU010000062.1 GCA_902826385.1 uncultured Acidobacteriota bacterium
CAGGTGACGGTCGTCCGGCGTCGTTCCACGAGAGTCGTTTCCACGCAACGCAACGCGGGCCTGAGCCTCATTGAGATAAGTGCCAAAGTTGATACGAATGCCGCTTTTCTCAAGTCCGGCGAAATATTCAACAATTTTGTCAGCCGGGACCGGCGTGCCGCCTTCGCCTCCGATCGCGGTCGTAACGCCCTGTCGCAATTTGGTTTCGGCCAAACCGTTTTGCATCAAGGCCGAACCCGACTGATCGAGCATGTCTATCCAACCCGGCGAAACGTACTTTCCTTTTGCATCGATCTCATGCTTCCCTTTTCCTTCGATCCTGCCTATTCTTACGAACCGGCCGTTCTCGATAGCGATATCAGCCGAAATCCACGGATTGCCCGCGCCGTCGAGAACGCGGCCATTGCGGATGACTATGTCGAAAGCGGGTTCTGCCTGCTGTCCGGCAACCGGAATGCACAACGGGCCAAGGACAATTAGGGCAATTAGTGCCCAGGAAACGACGCGGTGAAGAATTTGCATAATTAATCGCACAGAGTCTGTAGCAGAAGCTCAGCGAACCGCAGCAGTGTTGGTTGGAGTAGCCGGAACGCGCTTAAACGGATAAGCTCCCATGCCGGCCATATTCAGCGTTAAAGTATCGATCTTACCCAGAACGTTGAGACCGAACGAAACCGGTGCTTTCGCTCCGCCAGGACCGTCGAAAGTCACGCGAAACGTGTCGTAGTGCCAGTGTTCCATTGAGCCGACGAATGCAGGCCCGAATTGTATTCGCAATTTGCCGTTGTCTTCCGTGACCCGAACATCGCCGTAGAGTTCGTTGTTGTAGGTTCCGGAATAACTGGAAAGATCGTGCGAGGATTTTGTTCCCATCACTCTCTCAGCCTCCGCCTTCTTTTGAGCCGAGGCGGCTTGATCGATGAGAGTTTTGTAGGATTTGAGCATCTCGGCACTCCAATCTTTTTGCGGCGAGCCGATATATGCATCAATGATCCGATACAGGAGCGGCATTGAAACGACCGAGCCGCCAAGATTTGTCAGGACAACTACGCCCAATTTTTCTTCCGGTACAATTGCGACTTCCGCTCTCATTCCATCTATTGCTCCGCCGTGCTCGACGACTTTGCGTCCCTTGTAATCGGACAGGAACCAACCGAGTCCGTAGTTGAGAAAGTGAGCTTCCGGATAAGTTAGTCCCTGAGCACCTTCAATTCGAATGACCGTTTGCGGCATGTGCATTTCTCTTGCAGTGGCAGCGCTAAATACTTTTTTGCCGTCGAAGGTGCCCTGTCCAAGCTGAACCCTTATCCACTGAGCTACATCTGTAACGCTCGAATTAATCGATCCCGCAGGTGCGATATTGTCGATCTTCCGCCACGGGATCGCAACGACCTTGTCGTCAACCTTTGAGTGCGGTGTCGAGACGTTTCCGCCAGTCTTAAATGCCGTGATGCTCGTGTTACTGTCATTCATTCCGAGCGGAGAAAAGATTCTCTCGGCTACAAACGCGTCCCAAGTTTTACCCGTAACCTTTTCCACTACTTGACCGGCCGCAAGGTACATAAGATTTTGGTATCCGAATGTGCTTCGCAAACTCCAGGTTGGCTTGATGAATCGTGTGCGACGTAATATTTCTTCGCGGCTGTTTTCAGTGCCGTACCAAAGTTGATCACCGCGTTCAAGTCCGCTGCGATGTGTGAGAAGGTCGCGAATCGTCAACTCTCGGGTAACGTACGGATCGTACGTCTCGAATTCAGGAAGGTATTTCGTTACACGGTCGTCCCATTTTAGTGTTCCTTCGTCGACCAAAATTGCGATCGCCGCGGAGGTAAATGCTTTGGACGACGACCCGATCGCAAAAAGAGTCTTCTCATCCACCGGAGTATTCTCGCCGATCTTCCTTACGCCGTAGCCTTTTGCGAAAACGATTTTATCGTCTTTTACAATCGCGATGGCCATACCCGGGACTTCCCAATCACGTCGGGCTTTGTCCGCATACTCGTCAAAACCCGAGAGCGGGGCGGGCTGAGCGAAAACGTAGGTGACGGATGTGAAGGCGACGAGAAATAGGCTGAATGAACGAATATAGAATCTCATGCGTGCTCCTGTAATCATGATTAATAACGAGCAATAAAATTGGACGGTCCCCGAAATAGATGACGTGATTGCGTCGCGGGCAGAGAGATCGATACTAACCTCACTCTAGCGATCACGTATCCGGGAATTATCCAAAACTACACAATGCCTCTCCGGTTTTATCCGAAACTCTCACCTAGTCCCTCGCCGGCGTCGGAGCTGGTTTTGCTGGTTCGACGCTCCAGATCTGCGAAAGAACGCGTTTGAAATTTCCGCCGAGTATGCCTTCGATATCTTGGTTCGAATATTTTCGCCGGATCAATCCTTCCGTGAGATCGTACATCCTTTTAGGGTGATTCAGGCCTTCGATATCGATCTTTTCGCGGAAGCCGTAGCTGCCTTTATAACTTGCACGAAGTTGTTTGTTCAACTCTGCCGGCATCGAGTCGTATCCGTATAGATCGATGTCGCTGCCAACACCCAAGTGATTCGGGCCGATGAGTTTTCTTACATGGTCGAAATGATCCAGAACGTGTTCAATTGTGGTTGGTTCGTCGCCTTTGACAAACATCCGCACGCCCGTAATGCCGATCACGCTGCCCGCCGCCCCGACTTTCTTAATCGCTTCGTCAGTCTTTAAACGAGGATGGCCGGGAACTAGTTCGCGGCAATTGGAGTGTGTTATCAATACGGGTTTCTTTGAGATCTCGAACGCGTCGAGCGTTGTGCGGTCGCCGCAGTGTGAAACGTCCACCGCCATCCCGACCTTATTCATTCGCTCGATGATTGAAACACCAAAATCCGAAATGCCTTCATCACGCCGCTCGGTTGCACCATTGCCGATCAGGTTTCGTGAGTTGTACGTCAACTGCGAAACGCGCTGACCGAGCGCACGGAAAAAATCAACGTCGTTCGCCGTTCGAAACTGATCCGAATTCTGCAAGCCGAGTAATATCCCAAGCTTGCCCGATTGCTTCACGCGGGCAAGGTCCGCCGGGCTGTCGATCCGCATAAGATGCTGGTCGTGGTTTGCGATAAATGCGTTCCACATCGCAAAAAACTTCAGTGCGTTGTCGTAAGCATTTGGACCGCCCAAACCGATGGCCGGGTGGATAACATTGATCCCTGATTCTTTGAAGGGTTGAAAGTCTGCCGCAGTCACGCTCTCCGGATCGGCCATCCATTTGTCCTGCTTCGCAAAATCAAGCGTCAAAACGCAAAGCATGTCGACGACCGTGGTGCCGCGAACAAGATCGATGGCCCGGATAGAATATTCCGCAGGCGAATTCGCGAACAATCGAAACCGCCCAAGATTAATCATCGGTGCCGCGAGAACCCCTACGGACGCCCCTGACACTCCACTTAACCACTCACGCCGCGTCATTCTTTTTTGCTTTTTCATTCGCCGATAATCTAGCACCAGCCTGCCAAAATGCGAAAATCGCCGGAACTAGAACTCGAATCTGATTCCAACTTGTCCCTCGCGTCTATTAAGACGCTGAAAGGTCTGTCCGAAGGGTTCTGTCGGACGGTCCGTACGAGTGTACACTGTCGCCGGGTTTTCGCGATTCACAAGGTTAAAAAACTCGATCAAGAACTGAATCTTAAACCTCTCTCGAATGCGGAAAGTCTTTGATGCCCGCATATCTAGGGTGATATACGCAGGAGCGGTAAATCCGTTTCGGCCGGCGTTAACATCTATTCCGTTAAAATTGCCGTTGCCGTCGGGGTCACGCGAAGCCAGGTCGAACCGACTGAAATGGAATCCGCTCTGAGCCCGGAGAATTCCGCTTAATTGAAAGTCCCAAGGTAGATCGAGCAAGCCGTTCACCTGAAAGATGTGGTCAAGTGCCAGATCCGAAGGTCCCTTATCGAGGTCAGGACCGTTTAAGAAAGTTCCGGCCTGTGCCACAAAATTGCCGTTTCGCGATGTAAACGGCGCGGTAGCATTTGTCTGAGGAACACAAGTTGGGTTTGCCGCAGGACATGGCTCAACAACTACCGGCACTGTGCCGATGAACTGATCGGTTGAAGGAGTGAAGATGCCCAACGAGTTATCGGTCGCCTTGGAGTATGTATACGTCGCTCCGAGCTGATAGCGATTGCTGAGTCGCTTGTTGAAACTTAGGACCACGGCGTCATATTTGCCTTCGAAGTACGGCCCGAAAGTTCGCAACTCGGGCGAGCCGGGAGGATCAAAGCTCCTTCCTATGCCCGCCACCCTCGATCTAAAGGCAAGATTGCTCAGGCGAACGCCTAAGACATTGCGTATATCGCGATGGTAGTAATCAGCCTCGAGTACCATGTCTTTGTTTAGCTGACGTTGGACGCCGACACTAAAACTCAGCGTGTGCGGCGTGCGGAAGGTGCTGTCTACAGCTGTCGGTGTTGTCGCCGCCGGAATGATAGGGTTGTTGAGAAGTCCTTGGACTCCCCAGGTGAAATACCCTGCCGGCCGACCGATCGACGCGGCTGCCTGCGCCAAATATTGATCGGGTGTGAGGCCAGTCAGCGACTGAACATTGTTGATGGTAATAACCGTATTCGCGGGTATCGGTGAGCGTCCAGGAGCCACGACGTTATTGAGTCTGTCCACCCCGACCAAAGGAACGCCGGGCGCTATCGGACACGTCAGTCCACCAGATGAGATCTGCGCGTCCGTCAGCCGATTTGAAATACAAGGTCCGGGAAGGCCAACCGCAAACGCCAGGCTTGAAACCAAACTGGGTGAGCCGTAAAAACCGCGCGGAAAGTACAAAGATTGGCCCTGACGCCGGTCGCTCCCGCCAAAAGCCGGAACCTGATTGACCAAGCCGAGGCGAAATTGGTCGAAGAACTTACTGTAGTGAGCCCTAATCACAGTCTTAGGGGTTACCGACCAAGCAACTCCTAAACGAGGTGAAAAATTATCCTTAGAGCTGAATTCGGAATCGTACTCCCATCGAATACCGAGGTTTACCGTCAGGTTGGGCAATATTTTCCAATCGTCCTGAACATAAAAACCGTCATAGTCGTTCCGCAGTCTTATTCGTGCTCCCTCAGGCGTCGGCGCACCAGCCTGCAAAAGCAGGAAAATCCCACTCCTAACGGGGCCAAAGGCCAAATAATCGTCCACTGTCGCAAAAACCTGATTCGTCAGTGTCTGCGAGTCCGTGCCGTCAACCTTTGTCTGTAAAAACTGATAGCCGAACTTGATGTCGTGGTCGCCGAAAATCTTATTTATGTTTGCGGAAAAGGAAGCATACCTTTGATCAAGACTCGAAGCCGTAAAAGCGCTTCCAAACTGAATTGTCGGAGGATCCGCAGCAGTTGTAAAAAATCCGCACGTCGGAGGGCATACTTGTTGGGCCGTAAAAGGGCTGAGCGTCGTCAATCCTGCGATCTCCGGTGCTGCTGGTTGGTCGGCGGACGGTTCGCTTCGATAGGACGCTCTAAGCGTAACTATCCACGGATCGCTTTTTTCACCGGCCAAGATCGTGTCGCCGAATGCCAGCAAAAGACGGCGACCTCCAGTATTTCTGCGCGACGAAGGAGTGCCCGAACCCTGTTTTCGGTTTAGTTCGTTGGTGTAATTAACCTCCTGTATCAGCTGATGACGGCCGAAACTCTGGTTTAACTTTAGAAAATTTCGCGTCTCGCGATACTGGGCAGGTCCGTCGAACGAGTTTTCTTGATCCAGAAGTTCCTGTCGAAGGCGAAGGCTTGCCGGCGTGGGATTGACCAATGGAGCTAGCACAAAAAGGCTGGCCCGATTTTCGGTTATTCGCTCGGAAGAGCCGAAGAAGAAAATCCTGTCTTTCCAGACGGGACCGCCGCCCGCAAGACTGTAGTTGAACCTGCGAAGTCCGCCCTTGTCCGCATCAAACAGTTCGTTTCTATGAAAGAGCGACGCTACACCGCGAAAAGAGTTAGTGCCGCTTTTAGTGATAACGTTGACAATCGCTCCCGAGGCCTGCCCGAACTCCGCCTTGTAACCAGCGGTAAGAACCTGAAATTCAGCTATCGTTTCCTGGTTGAACTGAGCTGCTGGCCCGCCGTTGACCGTGTCCTTATTAGGCTGACCATCTATGAAGAAGTTATTGTTCCCGCTACGTTCGCCGAGGATCGGATTCGTATTGTCCGGATTCGTGGCCTGACGGTTTATGGCAACACCCGGCACAAGTTGGAGAAGGTCTAAATATTCCCTCCCGCTCACCGGCAGGTCTCTTATCTGCTGCGGCGTTACCGTCGTCCCGGTAGCCGGATTGTCGGTGGTGAGCAGTGGCAACTCATTGCTAACTGTCACAACATCGCCGCCGACGGTACCGACCTGTAGCTCAACATCGATCTTGGCTATACGGTTTAGTGTTAGCTGGATATTTGACGAATAGGTTGCAAAGCCGGATTGCGTAATCGTAAGAACGTAGTTTCCCGCAGGCAACGATACGATCCGATAAAAACCCTCAGCGTCAGTCACGACCGTTCGCTCTGTCGCCAGCGTCCCGCTGCTGGCTTTCACTTGCGCACCGGCGATAAGTGCTCCATTCGCATCTCGAACAGTTCCCTCGATTGTCGAAGTAGTAGTTTGGGCAGACACTGTCAGGGCCAAACAAAGTAAAGAAAAAAGAGCAAGAAAGAAAAAGAAGGTTTTTGAGAGGAGGCCGAGCGGTCGTATATCACCGCGTCTGACCGCGTTCATCTCTGTAAGTTTCGATTGCGTCAAGTTCGTTTTCATAACGAGTCTCCTGAGTGTTAGGGATCCGGCTTCCCATCATCTTGAGAGCTAAGGGTTAATGAGCTATTTCGCTGGGTAGATCCGATCGGTTCGGATTTCCAGAGATTTTCGGTGAACTGTGCTAATCGATGGTACCGGTTTTATATGCAACAACGTTCTACATCACTTGATGCAGAATGTCAATATGCCGCACCATCTATTGCGTAATGAGCTAAAGAGAGCAAGCTACCGCGCCGAGACGACCAATCAAAATTGGGGTAAAGACAATGACTTTTCATGATCTGGACGAGACTGCTCATAAATACTCTCAAAAATTGGCGTATCGACAACCTGCAACACCTGTTGCTATTTTTAGGGTACTAACCTATCATAGATGGCATTTCCAAAACACCTACCGCCCCTATTGCCCAGAGAAAAATATGGGGGGTTTATGAAGAAGAACGCAGCCGAGTCGATCTCAATCTCCGCAAAAAATGATTTGGGCTCGGCCCGGAAAGAAAGAGCAGTTAGAACCGGAGAGGCTGAAAAAGAAAACAGAATTGTTCCGGGTCGCACACCTCTCGGCGTTCGCTTCCTCAAGACCATGGCCGATCTCAGTTCCAGTCGCCAGCGTCTACTGCGGCAAATCCTGGACGAGTCCAATGAAACTTTCTTTCTCTCTTCTCGCGAAATGGGACGGCGTTATAACGTAAATACCGCGACGATCATTCGGTCGATACAAGCTCTTGGCTACGAAAAATTCGCTGATTTTGCTCACGATCTTCGCGAGTATTTCGTGACCGGCATAACGCCCTACTCCGCTATGAAAGCCGCGGTGGAAACCGATCAAAGTGTCGCTGATCGTATCAGGCGAAGCGTGGAGAAAGACGTGGCGAACGTGAGCGAGTTTCGGGCGAACCTCGATCCGGAAAAAATTATAGATATTGCGAACAGAATCAATCTTGCCCAGCGCATTATAGTTCTCGGTATCGATTTCGCCTCCTCCCTCGCCGGTCCTCTCGCTTACGGACTTGTTCGTCTTGGCTACGATGCCGATGCTCCGATAGGCAGCAGCGGCGTTGTTCACAATCGAATTAAGATCATGACCCCAAAAGATCTGCTTATCGCGATCAGCTTTGGACGAGGGCTGCGGGACACGATCGAGGCGGTTAAGAGCGCTCGTCGGCGAAACATTCCAAGCTTTGGAATTACTAATGATGACGCCACTCCAATTGCTAAATACTGCGACTCCTATCTTATTACGACGATTGCACGGACATCGTTCATTGATTCTTACGTCGCACCGACCGCCGCTCTGAATGCGATTCTCGTTGCCTGTGCTCACAGTCAGTCCGAACGTGCCTTGGAACATCTCAAAGAATCCGAGGAAGAGTATGCGTCGAGCGCCCGCTGGTATGTTGAAAGAAACGATGGCAAAAGATAGCAGAAAAAATGTTGCCGAAACGGAATTTCGATCCGGCGGAATCGATCTTAAGAATATCGAACTCCGCGAGATTGAAATGCCGCTCAAATATTCTTTCGAGACCAGCTTTGGCGTAACTTCCAAACGTCGCGTGTTGGTCGTTCGGGTGGTCGACAGCTCCGGAGCCTCCGGTTACGGCGAATGCACGGCGATGGAGCAGCCGCTCTACAACCATGAATCGGTCGACACGGCATGGGCGATCATTACCGGATGTATCGCGCCTATACTTTCGGCTGCTTCTATATTTTCTGCCGCCGACGTCAGCCGAGTCTTAGCACCCATTCGGGGGAACAGGATGGCTATTGCAGCCATCGAGACAGCCATTTGGGACCTCGAGGCAAAAGTGCTGAACAAACCGCTTTGGCAGCATCTGGGCGGAACCTTGAGTGAGATAAACTGCGGTGTTTCGATAGGATTGCAGAGTTCTCCGGATGTTTTGATCGAGAGAGTCGAACGCGAGGTCGAAGCCGGATATCAGCGAATCAAGCTAAAGATCAAACCTGGAAAAGATATCGAATACGTCAAAGCCGTCCGTCGCAAATTTCCCGATATTCTATTGTCTGTAGACGCTAACTCCGCTTACGATCTTGAAAGCAATATAGAAGTCCTGCAGGAACTCGATAATTACGATTTGCTGATGATCGAACAGCCGCTCGCAGCTGGTGATCTGCTAGATCACTCGAAATTGCAGCCCCGGCTAAGAACGCCTATCTGTCTCGACGAATCGATCACTTCCCTGCGGGACGCGCAACAGGCAATCGAAATGGACGCATGCCGCATTATCAACATCAAGCTTGGAAGAGTCGGCGGGCACAGTCAGGCAAAAGCCATCGAAGAGTTTGCGAAAGCGAAGAATATACCTGTTTGGTGCGGCGGCATGCTCGAAACGGGCATAGGTCGCGCTCACAATATCGCGATGTCTGCCTTCGACGGCTTTTCCCTGCCCGGTGACGTTTCCGCGTCTTCTCGGTACTGGGAAGAAGACGTAATAGAACCGCCGGTCGAGGTAAGTAAGGACGGGACAATTAAGACCCGCCGACAAGCGGGTATCGGTTTCGACGTCAAAACTGGTCTGTTACATTCAATAACCTTGAGAACGATAACAATTTCCCTGCCGTAAGACGTATTAAGCGAATACACGAACTACTTTGATTTCATGCTGGTTGAAGGAATCGTCTGATTCGGCAGGCGGGAACAATTCTTGTATCGAGAGTTTGCGGCTGGCGAGATTGGGTTCTCTTCGTCCTTCGCCTACCGAGGAATATTCTCGGCTACGGTCACGCGACCGTAGACCTTTCCCTGTCTTTTTTCCGGTTTCTGGTGCACTGTTAGTTTAGTGGATAAAAACATTATGAGAACAATTATCAGATTGGCCGGATTATCGGTGTTGATGGTCAGCTTTTTGGCAATGACCACGATTTCGGAAGCCTCTGTGGCAGTTATCGATAGCGGTGTATCGTCGCACGACGATTGCGCGAAGAAACGGGCACGCAGTAGAAAATGTGATGACGACAAATCGAACCGCAACTCAAACGGCAACGGCAATTCAAACAGCAATTCCAACCACCGCTCGAATGGTAACCGCAATTCTAACGGGAATGGTAACGGGAATCGCAATTCGAATAAAAATAATAATTCGAACAATAACGGCAATTTCTACAACAACTAGTTTCAGAAACCCCGGGCGAGGGCATTTTGGATTTTGCTTACTTGCACATCGTCACCAATCATATTCCCATCATCGGAGTGCCGCTTGCAGTCGTGGTGCTTTTGATGGGCGTATGGCGGAAAAGCGACGATCTCAAATCGGCCGCGTTTCTTATTTTCGCCGGGATGGGATTGGCAACACTCGCAACTTTTCTACTCGGACAAGGCGGCGAAGACTTTGTCGAAGAAGTTGCGGGCGTTTCGAAAGACGCACTTCATGAGCACGAAGACTTTGCAAAGTTAGCCCTCGCGTCGGTCGCATTGACGGCGGCTCTTTCGTTATTCGCGGTTCTGCGTTATCAGGGCCTATCGTTTTTGCGCCGTCGAATTACATCCAGCGAAAGACTGGTAGGTGACGAAGTTTCCGCCGTTTCTGTATCCTGTTTTTCAACTTGGATGACCTTAGCGGTTTTGCTATTTGCCCTATTGAGCGTTGGAGTTTTGGGTTTTACAGGCAAGCTCGGCGGAATGGTCCGACATTCCGAATTCTACGACAGAACTCAAACCACAACTGACCAAAACACAGAAGAAGCCGATACAGAATATGGAAAAGGACGCCGACGAAATCGTGGCAAAGAATAGCAACAGCCAAGACTAGCCCGCAGTTTATGGTAACGCTCAATAAGCATCGGCTACGCGCGCAACTCGGCACTCTCTCGACATCGAAGATTAAAGTTAAGGGTGCCGTAATCGTGGCAATCGCTTTTAAATACCGATCAACGCACAATAGAAGTCCGCGACCGCGTCTGCGATGGTGACCCAATGTTTTTCTCGTGCCGGTTTTGACTGCTCGATTTGGACGCCGTTTTTACCGGATGCCGTGATGCGGTTAACAATATTGTTTGGATTGCTGCCTGAAAGACCGCCCGAGCTTTCGAGCCGGACTTCTATATTCGAACCGGCGGCAATGAGAGCGGTTCTGATCGCTTGAACGATTTGCCGTCTTACGCTGATCGGCGCCAGCCCGCCAACACCGATGCGATCTTCTGTCCAGCCATGGAATGCCACCGCGTGTATATATTTCCGTTGAAACACTTCGCCGAGCACCGGAAATGAATGCTCTGAAATCTCGGTCGAAGTAATGTGCCAGCGCTTCGATGCTCCGCCGCCTGCTTTCCATCCCATGCACCGCCACGAGCGGGCTAAGGAAGCACCCAGCCTTCTTTGAACACGCAGAGCCTGCTTATCGGTAAGTTTTTCAATGTCGCCGCCGTGCGGGGCAAGGGCAATTAGATCCTTGCCTGAACCCGAAATACGTTCGATCAATTCAGACGCATCTCGGGCCTCAACTTGGGACATATCGGGATTGGTTACCTGAGTATCCAGGTCGCCATTGGCTCCGTTCGAGTTAGCAAGCCCAAGACGCGCCAGCCCGTCCGGCCCGACGCGAATGCCCGTTCCATTTTGCCTTTGAATCAGTGTAAATAGACCGAGTTCTTCGCCAACTTTAATTCGAACCTGGCGGTCCAAACCGCTCCCGGCATCTTCCAGAAATTCGATTACCGCATTATTTGCAGTAAAACGCTCGCTACGCGCGGGCCCGGAATTAAGTTCACTGTTTGTTAAATCTGGCCGGATCTTTACGTTCATAGTTGTCGGCGGATCCCTAAATTTAACGATTGCGATGTACTGGCTTTCGTCGGCGCTTTTCTTTTTCACATAACCGTTCGGGGTGAGTGGGATGGTTTTCCTGGAAACACTGTTGCTGACGTTCCCGCCGATAACGTCAATCGAATCGCCGCGAACTTCCGTAACGATGTCGCAATGCGTCCGCCAGGCGATTTGTTTTCCGTTTTCATCTACATTATCGATACTGTCGTAGGTCACACATTTTTTCGGCCGCTCTGTTGTGTCCTGGTATTGAGCTTTAGAACAGCGCCGTTGGCAAACCAAATCGCCGGCCTCCGGTTTTATCTCATTGATTCTGTAGGCCCAAAAAGGATTGTCATTCACGTTATTTTCCCGGTTGAATTTTGCATCAGCTATATAAACCCGGTGAGCAGGACTCTTTTTAAACTTGCTTGCCCCAGCGGACTGCATGATCCACGAAATAAACACCCCGCTCCAAGGATGCAGCAAATGATCCGGATCGGCCCGAAGTTCCTCGACAATCTTCTTAGCCTCACTCGTACTTTTAACCGACCGCCAGTACTTTTCCAGAATCAAAGTCGCGGCCTCATTCCATTCTTTCAAATCATCGCCCAACCATCGTTCAAGCTCTTGCTCGGCAAGATCGATAACGCGCTCTTTCACCAAAACCCAGTTCTGCATAACCTCATTGCTGACCCTGCTTGTTTGGGATCGCTCCACGAGTAAAGGCTCCGGCTCAAATCTCAAACCTCAACCTTCTACCTAACATAAGTCCTTTTCCACGCCTCAATCCGGGTAAGCAGTTGAGGGGTCAGGATTACTGCTGCGTTGTGAGTTAGAGTCTGAGTCCCGTCTGGATTGACATTCCAACGTCCGGACGCGCCGCTGTGAATTCCCACGAGGGACGCGACACCGTTTCGCATCAACCAAACCGGCGAGCCGCTTTGTCCGGGCTTGGTATCGATCGTGTGTAAAAGCATATCGAGCCGGGCGTCGTAACTGATCGCTCCGTCTCCGGTCCACATCGTTCCTTCCGGCTTTTCACCCGGATATCCCGTTACATTTGCGGTTTGTCCCACTATGAGGTTCGGATCGATCCCAACTTCGCTTCTTATCCCGCAACTACCCTGAATTCCCCAAAATCCGAGCCGACATTGACCCAAACGCCGTTCCTGCCAGCCCGAGACATCCTTTTTTAAGGTGACAAGGCCCAAGTCGTGCTGCGGTTGAATCCGCCATCCGTTCCGAACCCGCACCACCGATCGAGGATCGACACGCCAGCCCGAAATGCCAATGGACTCAAATGGTCTATCGTGTCCATTTCGCGCAACCTCCACCCGCAGCCGATCGCCAACCGTTTTTCTGCCCGGATCGTCCACGGACACCAAAACATGCGCGGCCGTCAAAACGTGGCGCGGACTTATCAAAACTCCGCTCCCAGCGCCATAACCTTGTTCCGTCGGAACAACACTTGGGATAG
>CADEEU010000063.1 GCA_902826385.1 uncultured Acidobacteriota bacterium
CCGGTTATCTGCCGGGATGGGCCAGACTTGCCGATCTTTATCGAAACGAGCCGAGCCGTTCGGGTGATTATCTCGACGCGGCACGGCAGTTGGTCCGACTTTCCCCGCGCGAGGCTACCGCATATGGCTATCTGGCTGAAGCGTGCATGAAGAACGACCGCAGGGACGAAGCTCGCGAGGCCTTGCGGCAGGCCGTCGTACTCGAGCCGGGCTACCAATTCGCCACCGAGTCGCTCTTTCAAATACTCACCGAAGACGGCGATGACGCAGGTGTAGAGGAGCTTGCGGAAACGCTGACCCGCTCGGCCCGCGAGACCGGATTGATGATGGCGATGGGCCTCGCGGCGGCGAAAGAAGATCGCGTACGCGTGATCGGCCTGATCGCGGATCTCATGAAATCGCCGGATGTCAATAAAGAAAAAGGAGACGAGGTTTTCGGCAAGATCGAGAAGCTGTTCGGTTTTAAGGACGAGTCGCTGCAAACCGCTTTGCGCGATCTTTGCGCCGAGGGCGATGTTAATCCGCTGGCCGGTCGTTATCTGATCGGTGAGGTATGGCGGAAAAAGGGGCATACCGGCTGTGAAGAGGCACTCGGCTCGGTTGATAAAAACAAGCCGCTTTGGGCTGCGGCTGCCGGCCGGTATCTTGAGATCCTTGCGGCCGAAAAGCCAAAGGAGCTGCCCCGGTTTATCGACAAAAATGCCGATGCTCTGGGCGAAGATACCGAAACCTGGGCATCGGTCGGTTATCACCTGACCAATATGGCGGATCATTCGCGGATGGTGTCCTGGTTTTCGGGCTGGGAGAACCGTACGGGTGTCAGGCCCTGGATGCTCTGGAACTACACGATCGTCCTTCGGCGTTGGGGAACAACGGACATTGCAGATCGCATCAACCGGGCCGCTCTCGATCTTCCGTACGACGATACGGTCAATCTCCACCTGACATCAGCAGGCCTTGCCGCTTTTGGCAGAGGTGAAGTAAACGAGGCGAAGGCCCTTTTCGCAAACATCAACCAGATCGGAATGACCGAATGGGACCTGTTCTTCTTTAACCTGCTCGCCGATGCTGTTGCGGCGGCGGAATTGGCGGCGAACGGAGACAAGGCGTCGGCGAGA
The DNA here is from genome assembly GCA_902826385.1 of uncultured Acidobacteriota bacterium. Taxonomy (GTDB): domain Bacteria; phylum Acidobacteriota; class Blastocatellia; order Pyrinomonadales; family Pyrinomonadaceae; genus OLB17. Next base: position 1,119 of record CADEEU010000063.1, read on the forward strand.
TCGGTCACGGACGGCATTGTCGATAATGCTGTCCGGCACAATCCGAAACAAGCGGAGAGAATAGCAAAAGACGCGGTTCAAGGTGTCCTGGGAACGCTTCTCGGGCTGATCGGCGAGCCTTTGTATAAGCTTAAGGTAAAGGCTAAATTCTTTTACTACAGCCTCGGGTAGTGCCGGATGTTAAGTGGTGTAACATAGATTTAACATGCGGCGAGGGAAAAATGACTTAAAATCTGGCAAGCGGATCATGACAGTTCACTCCAGCATTCACCCCGAAAAACCTCCCGCCGTTTCAGAAGGTGCCGATCTATCGAACGGCTCGTTCGAAGGTCCGATCCTGCTAAACCGCGAGCTGAGTTGGCTTGAGTTTAATCGGCGCGTTTTGGAGGAGGCGATGGACGAAAATCTGCCCATTTTGGAGCGGCTTAAATTTCTTTCTATCTTTTCGACCAACCTCGACGAATTTTTCATGATCCGCGTTTCGGGGTTGAAAGAACAGATCGAAGAGGGCGTCAGCGACCTGTCGGCGGACGGCATGAGCGCGGCCGAGCAGCTGCGCGAGATAGGCAAACGCCTGCGGCCGATGGTCAAGCGGCAGGTGTCTTATTTGAAGGAAAAAGTGCTGCCCGATCTGGCAGCCGAGAACATAACGATAGAGCCGTACAAATCGCTGAATGCAAAAGACCGAAAGAAGCTGGACAAATATTTCCGCGACAATCTTTTTCCGATCCTGACGCCGCAATCGGTCGATTCCAGCCATCCGTTTCCATATATCTCGAATTTGAGCGTCAACATCGGGCTCTTTATCGAACCCGTCAGGAACGTCACGCAAAAAAACTTGAAGCACCTTTTCAGGCAAAAACGATTTGCCCGCATCAAACTGCCGCCGACGCTGCCGCGGCTTATCCCGATCAATGAAAAAACCGGCCGCTTTGCGCTGATGGAAGAGGTCGTCGCGGCTAACGCCCAAGCTCTGTTCCCGAACATGAAAACGAGCGACGGACACCTTTTCCGCGTCACTCGCGATGCCGATATCGAGCTTCGCGAAGACGAAGCCGGCGACCTGATGCGAACGCTGGAACGCGAGCTGCAGCGACGCCGTTTTCGCTTTCCGGTCCGGCTTGAGGTTTCGGAATCGATGCCGGAAAAAATGCTCAAGCTTTTGACGGACGGCATCGGTCTTGGCGAGCAGGATGTTTTTAAGATCGAGGGGTTCGTAGATATTCCGGACCTGATGCAGTTGTATTCGCTCGACCGGCCGCAGTTGAAAGAAAAACCGATTTCGCTTGTTCATCCGTCGGTCCTGCTTGAGAAAAAAGGCGTCTTCGAAGTGTTAAAGAAACATGATGTGCTGCTTCATCATCCTTACACGTCGTTCTCGGTAGTCACGGATTTTCTGGCGCAGGCAGCGGAAGATCCGCACGTTCAGGCGATAAAGATCTGCCTATACCGAACGGGGAAAGATTCGCCGATCGTAAATTCGCTGATACGCGCTACGCAGTTAGGCAAACAGGTCACTGCTCTTGTCGAACTAAAAGCGAGATTTGACGAAGAGAACAATATCGAATGGGCGCGGCGGCTGGAAAACGAAGGTGTTCACGTGGTTTACGGCATCAGCACGCTGAAAACTCACTCAAAGGTATTGCTTGTCGTCCGTCGCGAAAAAGACAAACTGGTGCGTTACGTTCACCTTGGAACCGGCAATTACAACCCGACAACTTCACGACTTTATACCGATCTCGGATTGCTGACTGCCGATCAGGAAATCGGCGAAGATGCGACAAGCCTTTTCAACTTCCTGACCGGATATTCGCAGCAGGATAAATATCATCGCCTTCTGGTTGCTCCGCTGAACCTGAGAGAGCGGTTGACCGCTCTGATACGCCGCGAGAGAAAAAACAAACTCGAAGGCCGCGAGGCCCGGATCATCATTAAAGCCAACAGCCTTACGGACGAGCTGCTGATACAGGAGCTTTACGATGCGTCGCAGGCAGGCGTCGATATCGACCTCATCGTTCGCGGAATATGCGCGCTCAGGCCCGGTGTTAAAGGGCTTTCGTCGAATATCCGCGTGCGTTCGGTCGTCGGCCGTTTCCTCGAACACAGCCGCATTTTCTACTTCGCAAACGGCGGCGGCGAAGACCATGAAGTGTATATCGGAAGCGCCGACTGGATGTCGCGAAATCTCGATCGGCGGGTCGAAATCGTCGTGCCGGTCGTCGATCCGGAGATCAGGAATTACCTGAAAGATGATGTGCTGGGAAGCTATTTAAAGGACAACACGAACGCTCGGGCTTTGAGGGCGGACGGTACTTACAAGAAGATATCGGGCGGTGAGCTGTTTGATGCTCAAATGGCGTTTGTGGGTAAAGACATCGGAGCGTGAAGAGTTTCTGAAGTATTTTCGCTACCTTTTTAATTAGTTTTTTCGACTGCGGTTTGCTTCTCGAACCTTGCTTCTGAAACTTCGCCGACCAGCTTTCCGAATTTGACCGCGAGTTTCGGATAGCCGCGCGGCTCCGGTTCGAGGTCCTGGATTTCCAGGACACGTTCGGCTTCGGCTATGCCTTCGACCTCGCCTTCGATCTCCATGTAAACTCCGAAAGGAAGCTCGTCGAGCACGACCTCGACGTCTAAAAAATGCCAGGTTTTACGGTGCTTTTCATAGATGACGGAGAGCTTGTAGCCGAGGCTCTGGATTATTTTTTCCATTGAATCTACGTCCGCAACCTCGGTTTCGTGTTCGATGCGATGTTTTACATCTGTGTCCGTGCGAAGCCGCTCTTTGTAAGTAAGGATCGTCTTATCTCCGATCTTGCGCAGCCTTAAAACCGCGCCTCTCTCATCGATCAAATCACCGCGATGAAGATAATTTTCCTCGAAAACCTCACTTCGGAACTCAGCCCCTAGCTCGCCGAGCTTCGCCGTCAGCTCGACAAGCCTTTTCTTATCAAGCCGGTATTTTTTCTCGATCTCAATGCCCATTTTGCTTCGTGTAAAACAAATACTATTTGATTAGTCCGCCAACGGCAAACCGGTGGTCCCAGGCTAGTCGAACTTGACTATTCAATCGCGATTACCGGATACTTGAAAAAAAGGTCAGGTATTTGAGTGTCTGGCCTGGAATAAGTAAAACAGGAGAATTTATGCCTTATCCGGAAATGATGATTCACGGTATGCGTGCCGAACTGGCGCAGCTTGGGATCGAAGAAACAAAGACAACAGAAGCCGTGGAAGACGCGGTAAAAAATACCGAAGGAACCTTGATGGTGGTGGTTAATTCGGTTTGCGGATGTGCCGCGGGCGGCGTCCGTCCAGGTATTGCGATGGCCCTGGATAAATCGCCGGTCAAGCCCGACCGTTCAATCACCGTTTTCGCCGGTGCGGATATCGATGCGACGGATACAGCCAGAGAATATTTCGCCGGTTACTCGCCGTCGTCGCCGTCGATCGGGTTCCTGAAAGACGGGAAACTGGTCCAGATGTTTGAGCGTCGCGATCTTGAAGGCCGGCCGCCTTTCGTTATCGCCGAGGCACTTGCGAACGCATTTGCCGAGCACTGTTCGAAGGCAGAGACCGCAGCAAACTGAGCATTTTAACTGAAAAACCGCCCTCGAAAACGGGGACGGTTTTTTAACTGTTGAAATAGACATTGCGTTCGCTCGCCTAAACCTCTTAAAATGGCGGGAGAGGGCTTTTGGCCTTTTCCGTCCTTCCCTAATGTCTCATGCCGATCGAGCAGCGACAGCACACAAGATTTTCCGTGGAAATTCCGGCCGTGATATTCACCAAATACGGTGAACGGCAGGAGACTGTTCTGCAGCAGATCAGCATCGGAGGTTGTTTTACAGGTTGGGAAGAAAATATTTTTGCGGGCGATGAATTTAGAATCGAAGTGGTGCTGCCCAACGGAAACCGACTGCCGTTATTGTGTAAAGCCGTCTATCGATTTGAGAATACCGGAGTCGGCGTCAGATTTATCGATATAACGGAGTTCGAGCAATCATTGGTCGCAAAAATCATCATCGAAAAGCTTCGGAGCGAAGGAATGCCGACCGACGTCGATCTGTTTACCAATTCGGCCGCCGCTGAAAAAGATCAAACACCGCGGATAACCGACGCGCGTCAGGAGAGAGAGGACAAGCTCGAAAGAGTGATGTCCAGCGAAGAGAGTTTTTAGCCGCGTTTCCCTTCGGCGATCTCACCAAAATTTTTGCCATTCAGCTCCGCGACCGTTAACCCGGTCGCTTTTTTTGTTTCGTCCTCGGTGAACGCACCTGACCAGAAGCCGCGTTTGAAAAAATTAACAATTCCCATCGCCGTGGCGGCGTCGTCAAATGCATTGCCGGTCAACGTGGCTTGTGTGCTTTTCCTCAAAAACGCGCGAAGACGGGCCGCCTGTCCGTCCATGTTCTCCAAAAAGAATCCATAGACTGCCGCATAACGCGCCACCAGTTGGTTCGGGTGCAGGTCCCAACTTTGATAAAAGCCCTGGGACATTGAACGCGTCACGTTCTGAAAATGCGTTCGCCAACCAGCAACAATTGCGGCTTTATTCTCTGCTTTCTGTTTTGATGATAATTTTTCGCCTTTGTGCTCCGCCACGGGCATTTGGGTCGTTACGGAATCCGAGAGTCTGATCCCGAACGGTGTCAACGCCGCAAGCATCATCTGCCGGGCAAAATCACACGACGGATGGCCGATGTCCTGATACGAAGCCGCTATGCCAAGGGCGGCAGTGTAGTCGTAAGCCCCAAAATGCGCCGCGACGCACCGGCCTCGCGCGGCCTCGACTATTCCGCGAAGCGCGAAATTCCCCTTCTTGTCGATCAGTGCAAGCGGGTGCTCGACCATTATCTCGATCTTCACCGAGCCTTTCTTCAAGCGATGTTCTTTCTCGATCTTTTTCAGGTCGCGGCAAAAGGCAGAAACCTCCTTTTTCTCCGTTACCTTCGGAAGCGTAACAACAAAGTTAGAAGGAAGTTTATGGCCTGTTGATTCGAGAAGGGATTCGAGAAAGATATTAAGCGTCCGCTTTGCCCGGTCGCGAGTTTCCGCCGAATAAGATTTCACGCGAAAGCCCGAGAATGCCGTGATCGAACCGCTTTTTAACGACGCCGCCAATTCCCGAGCCGCACGATCCGCGTCGGCGTCTTCCTCTGCATCGGCGCGAAACCCGTAGCCGTCCTCGAAATCGATTCGAAAGTCTTCAACCGGCTCGGTTTCAAGCTTTCTTTTGGTTCTTTCGTAAACCGCGGCCGCATGTCCCGGTAGTTCGAAAGCCTCCGCAAACGTTTTGAAATTCGGCGTGTATGTCTGCAAAGTTCTTAGCGCGATATCGCCTAATTTTTTCGGAGTGGCGGCGGTAAACAGATCGGCTCCGCCGTAAACTACATGCACCGGCGAGCGGTCCGGCAGCGAATGCGCTTTCTCGTTTTTAGAGCCTTTTTGTTTGGTGTCGCGCAGGATCAACTGCACTCCTTCGTCGCCATCGTTTAAAACTGTTTTGCTCATCACTCTCAAATTTCCATTTTATGTTGATTATATTGAGAGCCTACAAACTTTGGAGTATATATGCGATCAATTGCGACCATATTACCCATTGAAGAATAAAGCCAACGCACATACCGAGTACATCAAATCGATTTGACCCTTTAGATCTGAACAGTTTCTGGAGCACGAAGGTCAGGTACAAAAAAATGACGGTAAGAGGAAATCCAGTGACAGCAAGTAGTATAAATGCCGCCACAGCATTCAACCCCGGCAAACCCTCTGAAGCCCGATTGAATACATATCGAATAAAAATGATACCGAGGACGACGGCAATCACACCAAGAATAACCTTTAGTTCCATGGGCTAGCCAAATCATAGTAATTCCGTCATGGAAATGCTAACTTAGCTTGGTGAGCAAGCGTGAGAAACTTCTCGATTCAATCAAGCGTAAACCGGGCACACAACTTTCGCAAAATTGCGAAAGCTGTTGGAGCAGGAAGGTTTTTTGCTCGACCGCATTGGAGGCAGTCATCATGTTTTTCGAAGGGACGATGCGATATTCGTGGTTCCCGTCCACAACAACAAGGTAAAGATTGGCTATGTCAAAAGGGCGATTGAGATAATCGAAGATCATGGGAAAAGTTAAATATCCGTTTGTAATATACCCCGCCCAAGAAGGTGGTTACGTTGCCGAGATACCGGCACTAAAAGGTTGTTTAGCGCAAGGCGACACTTTAAACGAAACCCTGGAAGAATTGGAGACGGTTGAAACTCTGTGGCTCGAAACGGCCGTACGGGCTGGCTTGAGGTTACCAAAGGTTGATGTTGAAATTGAACGCGTAAAACAGAGGTTAGCCGCATAAACTTTGGGTAACATGGTTTTGAGCGAAAAGGCCAGAGATTCTCAAAACAGTTCATCCATCGCCTGCTCAAGATTCCTCACTCCGACCACGCGAATTCCGAGCAGCTTTTCCAATCCTTTTTTATTCGATTCCGGCAAGATCAATTTCTTAAACCCGAGTGTTTGGGCCTCTCGCGCACGTGCCTGTGCCTGGAGGACGCCGCGGACTTCGCCTGTTAGGCCGACTTCGCCGAAAAGAGCGGTTTCCGGATCGATCTCAAGGTTGCGGAAACTCGATGCGATTGCTGCTGTCACGCCTAAATCGGCGGCGGGTTCGTCGATTTCAAGGCCGCCGGCCACGTTGACAAAAACGTCGTCGCCTGCGAGCTGAAAACCGAGGCGTTTTTCCAGGACGGCGATCAGGAGCGACGTACGATTATAATCGAAGCCCTGGGCCATGCGTCGTCCCGAAGCTGATTTTGTGCCGCTCACGAGTGCCTGCACCTCGACCAGCATCGGCCGCGTACCTTCCATGCAAACCGTCACAACTGAACCGCTTGCGCCTTCGGGCCGCTCCTGCAAAAACAGCTCGGACGGATTTCCGACCGGCACCAATCCCGTATTCGTCATCTCGAAAACGCCAATCTCATTCGCCGCGCCGAAACGGTTTTTGGTCGCGCGGATAATTCGGTGATTGTGATGCCGGTCGCCCTCGAAATAAAGAACCGTATCGACGACGTGCTCAAGCGTTTTCGGGCCCGCGATCGAACCGTCCTTGGTTACGTGGCCGGTAATAAAGATCGGTGTCGCCGTTTGTTTTGCGAAAAGCATGAACTGGCCCGCCACGTCGCGCACCTGCGAAACACTGCCCGGGGCCGATTCAATTCGTTCGCTGAAAACGGTCTGGATGGAATCGACAATGATCAGATCGGGCCGGATTTTTTCGACGGCAGCCAGAATCGACTGCAAGTTTGTCTCGGGCAAAAGGAGAAGATTTTCCGCGGAAAGCCCTAGCCGCTCACCCCGCATCTTTATCTGTCGCTCAGATTCCTCGCCCGAAACATAGAGAACTTTTGTGCCGTTTTGGCTTAACCGATCAGCCATCTGAATCACGATTGTCGATTTCCCAATTCCCGGCGAACCGCCGATCAAAACTAACGACCCGGCAACGATACCGCCGCCGAGCACGCGATCGAGCTCATCGATTCCAGAAGGCATACGGGCATCGTCCTGCGATTCGATGTCGGGAAACGAAATAGCCTCGCGTTGTCCAAAGCCGCCTGAAAAACTGCCTTTCGGTCCGCCGTTTTGGGATGACGGGCGAAAACGCTCTTCGACCAGCGTGTCCCATTCCTGACAGTCGGGACATTGTCCCTGCCATTTGCGGGACTGGCCGCCGCAGCTTTGGCAGACGAATATTGTGGCAGGCTGTTTGGGCATTGTTTACCGACAGAATACAACGTGCTACGGCTTCACAGGAAACAGGCTTTTTTGAAAAGAGATAAGCGTTTTGTATTCTAAACAGAAGGTTTACGCCTGATGTCAACACAGACCACCCATCAATTCGCTGAAAAAGTAGCTCTTGTCAGCGACGCCTCCGGCCCGATCGGCCGTGCGGCTGCGATGCAGTTGGCCCTGCAGGGATGTTTTGTCGTCGGCCTGTTTCCTTTTTCGAATGGCAAAGAAACGCTTAATGAATTGGTCGAGCTCGGCACTCTTGCGCATGCTTTGTACATCGATCCGTCCAGCGAGACCAATGCTGTCGAAGCGGCGGCCGAAGTCGACCGATTATTCGGTCGACTCGATCTGCTGGTCAATTGTCTGAAATTCAAGCCAGATTCGGCGTTTGAGGACACAAACGAGTCTGTTTTCATGGAAACGCTAAGTAAAAATATCGGTTCCGCAACTTTTCTGACGCGTGCCGTGTTCGGGCTGATGAAAAACCGGCCGAAGCCGAAGATCGTCAACGTTGTGTCCCGTTCCGCTTCTGACACTCCGGTATTTGCGGCCTCGCAGGCGGGAATTAAAAGTCTTACGAGGTCGATGGCGTCGTCGTTTCCGGCGAATTTCAGAGTTAATTGCGTAGAAATAGAAGAAAAAGCAAGCGTCGATCAAGGGACCGAAGGCGGCCTTTTCACCCTGGGTTCGAAACCCGCCGCGGACGATGTTGCGAGGACTGTTTTGTTCCTTTTGTCGTCCGAATCCATTTTATTGAACGGTCAGGTGGTTAGCGTCGGCTGACGCGGCTAACCGGATTGAGCCGATGCTTACATTGCCCGGCCAGTCTGCTTTCGTGGTAGAATTTTGTTTGGGATGAAGTTCGATGTGCTCATAATAAGGATCGCTTTTGTCGGGTTGCTGGTGCTGCTCGGCTATGTCCTTAATCCGTTTGAGCGCACGGCGCGTTTCGGCCTTTCGCAGATCGGCGATCAGACGTCCAGGCATATATTGTCGGCATTGCTCGGTTTGATCGTCGGAATGCTGATAATTGCTTTTGAAATGCGGGTGCGGCGGGCATCGCTGAAAACCCTGATCGGGGCGGCAATCGGTTCCATTTTGGGTATTGTCGGAGCTTTTCTGATCGGCGTTCTTATCTCGATACAAAAAGAAGCCGCTGTCTCGGCCGAGATGCAAACGTTTCTGACAATTTCGCTGGCGTTTTTTATGGGCTACGTCGGGCTGATGGTCGGTGCCGCAAAGGGCGACTATCTTGACCTTTCGGCCCTCGGCGGAATTTTTAGCGACAAGAACGTCAAACGTGACTATAAGATCCTCGATACATCGGTAATCATCGACGGCCGCATCGCGGATGTTTCGGAAACCGGATTTCTCGGCGGTACGTTAATCATTCCTAATTTCATACTTGCCGAACTCCAGCAGGTCGCCGATTCCGCCGATTCGTCCAAGCGTCAACGCGGCCGACGCGGGCTGGATATGCTTCAGCGTCTGCGTAACAACAGCAAGCTGGACATCCAAATTCTTGAACAGGATTTTCCGTCAGTCAAAGAAGTCGATCTTAAATTGATCGAACTCGGCAAACAGCTTGACGCGGTTATCGTTACGAACGATTTCAATTTGAATAAAGTATCGCAGCTTCGCGGTGTTTCAGTTTTGAACATCAACGAACTTGCCAATGCTCTAAAACCGGTAGTTTTGCCTGGCGAGGCGATGCGTGTGTTTGTTCTGAAAGAAGGCAAGGAGTACAACCAGGGCGTTGCTTATCTGGACGACGGGACCATGGTCGTTGTCGATAACGCACGGCGGCTGATCGGCAAAACGGCTGATATTTCCGTGACCAGCGTGCTGCAGACTACGGCCGGCAAAATGATTTTCGGGCGGCTTTGGGAAGAAAGCCGCGAAGAACATTCCGAAAGTTCGCAGCAGAGCAACATGGGCGTTCACGATTCACGCTCGCTTGGATTTCGAAAAGCCACGCGTGAGCTGCGTCAAACCACTATAATAGAAGAATTAGACGGCTAAAAAGGCCTGAACGTCAGTCTGCTTCCGGCATGAACACTGCCATCATCGTAGCCGCCGGTGCCGGAGAAAGGTTCGGATCCGCCACTCCAAAGCAATTCATCGAGATAGTTAATAAGCCTGTTATCGTGCACACGATCGAACGGTTCGAGGCCGCGCCTTCGGTGCATGTGATAATCCTTGTTCTGGCGCCGGACAAGTTGAATTGGTTCGAGCCGTACCGGGAAGCATACTCAAAGGTTCGCCGAATAATCGCCGGGGGAAGCACGCGAGCGGAATCGGTCTTTAGGGGAGTCAATGCGGTTGACGAAGACTCTGATCTCATCATCGTTCACGACGGAGCACGTCCCATGGTCTCGGTCGACGAAATTGAAAAGACGATCGCCGCTGCAAAAAAGATCGGTGCGGCATGTCTGGTCGCCCCGGTCACCGACACGATAAAATCCGTAAGCGGCGGCGAGATCGCGGCGACGCTCGACCGGACGAAACTGCGCCGGGCGATGACGCCGCAGGTCTTCAGGAAAGAGATTTTAGTGCGGGCATTTGAGAACGCCGACCTGTCTGAAGCTGTCACGGACGAATGCTATCTCGTAGAAAAGCTCGGCCATCCGATTGGGTTTGTCGAAGGCAGGTCGCGCAATATTAAGATCACGCATCCAGACGATCTCGTTTTTGCGGAAGCTCTGCTCAAAAATTGCGAGTTAGAAATTTAGCTGTTAGCGCTTAATCTAGCTGTCCGCTATCAGCCAAACTGAAATTCTTTTGAAGAACTTTACCTATGTACCGAATCGGTTTTGGTAACGACATACACCGCCTTGTACCAGACAGGCCGCTGATCCTTGGCGGTGTTGATGTCGAATCCGACCTAGGGGCCGAAGGACATTCGGACGCGGATGCGTTGACGCACGCGATAACCGACGCGATTTTCGGTGCGCTTGCGTTAGGTGATATTGGAGCGCATTTTCCGAATTCGGATGAGCGTTGGCGGAACGCCGAAAGTTTTGTATTTCTGCGTTTCGCCGTCCGCGAGGCAAAGGGCCGCGGTTATTCGGTGGGCAATGTCGATGCAACCGTCAGTCTGGAATCGCCTAAGCTGCGGCCCTACATCGACAAAATGCGCGAAAGCCTGGCGGTCGTCCTTGAAATCACGCACGACCGCGTCAGCGTCAAAGCAAAAACCGGCGAGGGCGTCGATGCCGTCGGCGAACGAAAGGCGGTGCGAGCCGAAGCGATTGTGATGCTCGAGAAAGCTTGAACTCTGAACGGATAGGATATGCGTCCACAGGAAATAATTGCGATAAAACGCGACGGCGGTGAATTGTCCGGCCTCGAGATTCGCGCGTTCATCGACGGCGTTTGCGATAAGTCGTGGGCCGACTATCAAATCTCGGCGCTGATCATGGCAATGGTGATTCGCGGAATGAGCCTGGCTGAACAGGACGCGATCACGGACGCGATGCTGCATTCGGGCGAGGTCCTCGATTTTTCAAATATAAGTAAACCAAAGGGCGATAAACATTCGACAGGCGGCGTCGGCGACAAGACGTCTTTGATCATCGCTCCGGTCGTCGCGGCGTGCGGCGTGGCGGTGCCGATGATTTCGGGCCGCGGGCTTGGGCACACCGGCGGCACGCTGGACAAGCTTGAGTCGATTCCCGGATATAACGTAAAGCTGACCACTGACGAGTTTCACCGTGTTATCGATCAATGCGGTTTTGCGATGGCCGGGCAGACGGCTGAGATTGCCCCGGCCGACAAAAAGATTTACGCGCTGAGAGATGCGACCGCAACCGTGCCGTGCATTCCGCTTATCGTCGCTTCGATAATGTCGAAAAAGCTTGCGGAAGGTCTTGATGCCCTAATCCTGGATGTAAAAACAGGCTCGGGCGCGTTCATGCAGACGCTTGAAGACTCGACTGAGCTGGCGACGGCGTCGCTCAGGTCCGGCCGAACTTTCAGCGTAACACCTGCAGCTGTAATTTGTGATAGTAG
>CADEEU010000064.1:0-2537 GCA_902826385.1 uncultured Acidobacteriota bacterium
ATAACGAAAGGACTTTACACCGTCCCATTACCACCGTCCTAGAATTGTATCCAAAAATCTGTTAAATGAATAAAACGAGGGAATCAAGTGAAATCAATTAACAATCGCCTAATTCTCGCTGCCGCTCTGTTGGCGGCCACGGTTGCATCCGGTTGCCCGACTTCTCCGGTTGCGACCGGGCCGACATCAAATAACGCCGCTCCTCAAGCGTCGAACACGACACGACCGCCGGAAAATGTAAATAAGACCGAGCCGGTCAACGCGAGCAACGAGAATTCGACCGGCTCGCTTGCGACACCGACGGATGCGTACAAAACGGCGTTTGCAATTCGCCGGCGTAAGGACGCTCAGGCGATGAAACGCGTCTTGTCGAAAGAAATTCTTGAATTCTTTGCGGAAATGGGTAAGGTCGAGGGCAAATCGCTCGATGAAATGCTGAAGGAACTGGTCGAACGACCGCAGGCCGGCGAGCCCGAGGTCCGCAACGAGAAAATAACCGGCAACCGCGCAATTCTGGAATTTAAAGACGACAAGGGCGGATGGAGCGAAATGGACTTCGTCAAAGAAGACGGAGAATGGAAACTCACTTTACCGAAGGCCGAAAGTCCGAAAAAATGATCAACTCTCAACTATAAACTGGTGAACTATCGACTGTTCAGAAAATGGTTTTAGATAAGTTGATAGTTAGTTTTCGATAATTTTTATGACTACCTACCGCAGTTTTATCGACGGCAAATGGTTCGAATCAAGATCGGGTTTGGCCATACCGAATATCAATCCGGCAAACATAAACGACATTATCGGCACGTCCGAGCTATGCACACGCGAGGAGGCACGCAAGGCGGTCGAGGCGGCGTACAACGCATTCAAGGGATGGCGCGACACGCCGGCACCTGCCCGGGGGAAGATAATCGCCCGGGCCGCGCGATTGATGGAAGATCACAAAGAGGAACTGTCACAGATCCTCACGCGCGAGGAAGGCAAAACGATTTCCGAATCTCGAGGCGAAGTCCAGCGGGCAATCAACGTGGTCGAGTTCTGCGCGGGCGAATCACGACGGATGAATGGTGAGACTATTCCTTCGGAGCTTCCGGCAAATTTCGCTTACACGATCAAGGAACCGCACGGTGTCGTCGCGTTGATCACACCCTGGAATTTCCCGGTCGCGATTCCCGCATGGAAACTTGCCCCGGCTTTGGTAGCAGGAAACACGGTCGTAATGAAAGCGGCCGAGGCGACGCCGGCGACGGCTGTCAGAATGTTCGAGCTTTTCACCGAAGCAGGCGTGCCGCCGGGGGTAATGAATCTGCTGCTAGGAAAGGGAAGTGAGGTTGGCGAAGAGATCGCCGATCATCCGGCCGTGCGGGCAATTTCATTTACGGGCTCGACCGAAGTCGGTTTGAAGGTTTACCAGCAAGGGGCAAAACGCGGAATTCCTGTACAGTGCGAAATGGGCGGGAAGAATCCGGTCGTTGTGCTTGAGGATTGCGACATGGACGTGGCAGTCGAATCGACGGCGCAGGGTGCCTTCGGTTCGACCGGCCAACGCTGTACCGCGACATCGCGGGCGGTTGTGATCGAAACAGTGGCGGACGAATTTGTCGAGCGGATAATCGAGCGGGCAAAGAAATTCAAACTCGGCGACGGCAGCGATCCGAAAACGGACATCGGCCCGTCGGTAGATGAAAAGCAGTTCAACACCGTCCTGAAATACATCGACATCGGCCGCGAAGACGGAGCCGAGTTGCTGACCGGCGGACGCCGGGCCGCCGGCGACGGGCTCGAAAGCGGTTATTTTATCGAGCCGACGGTTTTCGACAAGGTTACGTCGGACATGCGTATCGCTCGCGAAGAGATCTTCGGCCCGGTGCTGTCCGTGCTGCGCGTTAAAGATTTCGACGAAGCAATGACCGTCGCCAACGATTGCGAATACGGCCTCTCGTCTTCCGTTTTCACAAACGACGCCAACGATATGTTCCGGTTTATCAAGGACATCGAATCCGGCATGACGCACGTAAATTCCCCAACCACCGGCGGCGAAGCCCACATCCCGTTCGGCGGCATCAAAGCCACCGGCGTCGGCCCGCGTGAACAGGGTTCGACATCGCTGGATTTTTATACCGAATTAAAGGTCGTTTATGTGGATTACACGGGGCGGAAAAGGGAAGGGAATCTTTACTAGTAATAACAAAGATTGACAATCTGTGTTATCCTTGTTTTTGAAGTCTTTCAAAGAATGCGGATATATGAATGTTTCTTTAACCCCGGAACTAGAAAATTACGTAAACGAAAAGGTCAAATCCGGTCGATACAATTCGGCCAGCGAGGTGGTGCGAGAAGGCCTTCGCGCGCTGCAGGATTTGGATGAGTTAAAGCGAATTCGCCGGGATGAGCTGCGCCGCGAAATAATGCTCGGTGTTGAGCAGATAAGAAATGGGGAAGGAATTACGCTCTCCTCCGAGGAAGACTTTAAGAATTTTGCCGAAGACATTATCCGGCGTGGTAAGGAAAGGTTGCATCGTCGAGGTGTGACTAAA